>JAKBAF010000124.1 GCA_021809305.1 bacterium | reverse complement strand
TTCTAATGGGTGTTGCAACACTAGGCATTGCCCTAACGATCAATGCGATGGTTAATAAGCTCAGCTTTCCTGGTATGGCCGGGCTTTTCCTCCTCTACAGTGGTATCCAAGGGCTCTTTTTTGGGGCGGTCCTCCCTATCTACGCGGCCCACTTTGGCGGCGAGGTAATCTGGACGACCTTTCTCACAGCCGGTACCCTCTTTGGCGTGGCCGTCCTCTACGGTATCTTCACCAAGGCAGATCTCACAAGGCTGACAAAAATCCTACAACTTGCTCTCTTTGGCCTTATTGCCCTCACCCTTGTCTACGCCATTGCCTCCCTCTTCCTCCCAATTACGGGCGGCATGCTGATCATCAGCTATTTTGGCCTCATACTCTTTGTCGGCCTTACAGCCTTCGATGCTCAAGCCATAAGACGAGTCAGCCAAGAGGTCCACGGTGATAGCATCGCTGCGAGGAAGCTCTCCCTGATGCTCGCCCTCAAGATGTACATCAATGTCATCATGATCTTCTGGTACCTCCTCCAAATCCTCTCCTCTAACCGTCGGTAGGCTCGTCTTTTAAGCCTTTGGTGTGGCAAAAGGCTTTTCCAGAATAAAGGCGACATGGTAGGCCTCCTCGGGAGGTACCTCCATCCAGACATGATCGGATGGATTGGGGCTAATCAGTGAGTAGCTCCTTACCACTTTAAATTGCGCCGCTTCACAAATCCTGCGGAGTTCATCTAAATCAAAAAAAAGAAAAGCCTTAGGAGTGGGTAAATCCGCTATCGGCTCCCTCTCATACAATTCATGAAAATTCGGAAAATAACCAGGATAGGGATCTCCCTCCTCCTTCCTCTTTAGATAGAGTGGTAAGACCTTCTCTCTGTAGACAGAAATGAAAGGAGAGATGGTGAGAAGATAGAGCCTTCCCCCCTCTTTGAGCCCTTGCAGCGCCCATTTAAAAAAGATGGGAATTTCCTCAGGCTTTAGGAAGTGGATTACCTTATCGATAAGTATGGCATCAAAGTAGTCTTTCCTTAGAGGCAGAGCCTCGGGAACGCGACCAACGAGCAGTTTTAGAGCCGAGAGATCTAGGCCATCATCCATTCCCCCTTCTTCATGAAGGCGCAGCATCAAAAGACGCAGATGATCTTCGCACAAATCATTGGCAACGTACTCCGCAACCCCACGACGCAAACACTCGATTGCAGTACGACCAAACCCCGATCCAATCTCAAACAGACGCTTGCCTGGCTGCCCCTCATTTTGGATAAAGGAGTCAAGTATCGGAGAGCGCTTATCAAAGACGAAGCCGTATTCATTGAGAGTAGGAGACATCCCCAACTGCTCAATTATTTCAGGCCGCTTCATCTGACGCTCGCGCGCCTCTTGAAGAAGAGTAAGAGGGTCTCTATTTACTCCATTAGGCACTGGCACTGCTGTATGATCTGTAAGCATCGCTATAATCTTAATCTAAATTGTCAAACGTGGTCCATCGTAATCCTAATGAGATTTTTTCACCAGTATTGACTTCCTTCAGGTCAGGGCACAGGAAACTAGAACAATTTTTTGGGCTGTGTGAATGGTGGGCACGGGAGTGCCCAAAACCAAAGCTGCACGGGGGTGCAGCACTCCATATCGGAGTCTGCTGCTACATATCCTTGCCGTAAGCTCAAATTTGGAGTGCTGCACTCCCGTGCAGCTTTGGTTCTGGCCACGCCTGTGGCTATCACAATCCATATGATATGGGCGTCCAAAAATAGCATGTCCGAAGCAGGGTGCTGGACTGTCGCTACACAGATGTCCAAAAAATCGTTTTAGTTTCCTGTGCCCTGTCCTTCAAGTAAATTTGAGCTTAGTAGAAACCTCATCTTGGATGGAAGGTTGGCTGGTTTAACCAGAGAGTAATTAGCGTTCCAGAGGCTCCGAACCCACACGCGCTTGTAAAGAGGCCAACAGCTGTCATCTTTGTTATTGCAAGCGGTTTCTCTCGCATTAATTTCCAAGCTATCCAGCCATTCAAAAGAGAAAAACCGGCAATCCAAGCGACGAACCCAGCCTTCTTTGAAGGCGTCCCAACCTCGATTTCGCCATTCACATCCCCCCACATCAAACCAGTTAAGGATCCACCCATGAACCCCAGATTCCAGGGGTGGAGTACCGGACCCACCCTCAACCGCCAGTTACCCCTGACGCTCCGAATGGTTTGAATATAGACAGCTATGGTGAAGGAGATAGCGGCTACCAACATGAGCCGCGCTCCGATCGAGCTTGGCGAGCGCATATGAAGGTGGTCGACAGCAAGAAGATGGAATTGCGGCGGGTTCTCCGCCTTTACACTCGAGAGGCGAGCCGACCAGAATTCGACAACTTGACCCTTTAATGTAGCCGTGCCAATTGGCATAGCCTCTTCCCGAAAGTCAATCTCGTTTTGCGAGAAAAGCAGAGGAGCCTCACCCTTGGCAAGAAGGAGCCGAACAATCGATCCCTCACCCGCCCTAGAACCCATGAGGTTAAGTAGGCAGACATCACCCAACGAGATCGCGGAGATGCGGTTAACCTCGATTGGGGGCCCCTCAAATTCGTAAGACCATTCAGGCGAAGGAGGATCGGCTGATAGGCTCTGCTCAAAAGGATAGACCTCCACCCTTTTTGCTGTCGTAATACGGACTAGATAGGGCGTCTCATTCCAAGAGATAGCATCGAAGCTAAAGCTCTCATCCCCCTCAAGGGATAGGATCAGCTGTATAGGCGAATCCAGAAGCCTCTCCCCCTTCCTACAATCGAAGAGGGAGATCTCTGCCAAACAAGCCACCTCATCTGTAATGTCTCGGGCAGTGATAAAAAGGGGCTCTTTGGATCCAATAACGGGCTTCAAAGTATTCAATTCTGCTTCGCGGTGAGCGATGGTCTTCCACACATCCGCCTCAAGGTAGCCAACTTCTATAAAGTTAGAGCCCCCAAGCGCTACGAATCCATTACTCAAGCCAGAGGCTGTCAGTGGGACGCCCATGCAGTTGTGGCTACATCTTCTTTGACCCTCAACTGAGATAACCACTACCTGCTGGCTCCCCTCCTTGCCAAAAAGAAGAGAGGGCATCGCAGCTTGCACCGAAGCGATAGCGGCAAGAGGCCTGCCAATTGGTAGAGCCTTTAGGTGCCACTTTGTCCCGAAGGGATAGGGGTCAGGAGACCAAATCCGAACCTGAAACCTCCCCCTGTAAGGGCGCAGATCAATAAGAAAGGGCCTCTCCTTAACCCCAAAAAGGACAACATCTCGATAGAGATCGCTATCAAAAAAGTCCTCAGCTTCGTGCAATAGAGAGCAGTTGGGACGACCTACGTTTCTCAAGCTTAAAAGGAGATTGGTGTAGAGCGTTGGGATCTCCTCAACAGAGCGGCCTTGAAAAGGAGGCGCTCTGCGTGCACTACTCGCTCTATCAAGTAGCACTCGCCAGAGCTGACAGACAGCACGCACGCGATGACGCTCAATCCAAGGTAGTAGCTGAAGAGTTGCCGAAACAAGTTCTGGTGGAAGCGCGGTATTGATGCAGACGTCGCTCATCTCACTACCCATATATTAAGGAGTGAATCTATCAACCACCTCTATTGCTGCCTATATGCGAAAAGCAAAAGGCCTCCCTCAGGGCATTGAAGGAGGCCTACCCCCCTTTAAGCTACCCGATTGTAAATATTATATTTAAATAATATATTAAATGTGATAATATATTATTAAAGAATAAATGAGGCAGCCGTGACAGAACCGTTAGCGCAACATCCAACTATACAACAGCTGAGGTCGACAGCCACAACTTACCGCAATATAGCCCAATTCCCAGGCAGTATCGCAGTATTGGCTTTTGTAACCGGTTGGTTTTCCGCTTTTATTCCATTTGGAATGTCTCTCGAAATAGATAAATATAGCCAGCAGTATTGTAACTTCCTCAAGTCCCTCTCATTCAAATGCCTAACAGGCGCCTCTGCAGTAGTATTAACTTGTGGAGTGCCTGCGGCTGGCCTGTACTATCGTGCCCATATTCTTGAAGGCCAGGCGAAGGAAATAGAGGTGCCCGTGCTGCGCTCCAATGCGCGGATTAACAACTGAGCTAAACTTTTAAAGTAAGGAAAGAATAGATGGAAGACAATAGAGTAGGTGCTCCGTACCAAAATGCGCAAACCTTGCGCTCAACTGCAAGTACTTATCGCGATATAGCCTGTTTTACAGGCGCCGTTGCGGGAACCGCGGCAATTACAGGAGCTATCGTCTCTATCGTCCTCTTTGGATCGGCCTATGAACGCATAAAAGAACTCAATGAAGTTGGCAAGCTCTTGAAAACTACATTTAAGTATGACGAAGCAACTCGCAGCCTCTTCAAAATCATCTCCCTCGGCTTCTTAACCGGAGGGGCTATGTTAGGAGCAACAGTAGGAGGTGTAACAATGGGCCTATTCTACCGTGCCCGCTCTCTTGAAAACCAAGCGGGCGAAGCAGAGAAGAGAGCTGAGTCTGAGGTGCAGATTAACGGGTAATGTTTAAGGGCCGAGTAGCTCAGGAAATTCCGAGGAAGATGGCCAAATTATGGGTTGTCCCTTGGCTCAAAATCGATATCAAAAACAACATCCCCTCCGAAGTGGAAGTCACGAGCCGCCCTCACCTCAAGAAGAGGCACTGCTCTCTCTTTAAGAGTCCTAAGCCTAATCCCGTCGATGGCGCACAGATTCAAGAGCCCTGGTGGGAGGGGGAGGTCATAGAGATGGCGAGGGGCTTCATTAATTTTAGAAAAACTGTACACTCTTATTTTAGCCGAATCATTCATCCCTACAAAAAGAAGTGAGTTCTTTTTAAGC
>JAKBAF010000123.1 GCA_021809305.1 bacterium | reverse complement strand
ATCGGGAACCAGCCCTACTGCCCGCTGCTGCAAGCAGTTACGGCCGTATCGAATTATGATTTGACGAAGGGCGATCACGACGAATAGCTCGAATTGGGCTGCGATCCTTCGCAGCATGCCAAAGATCGTATTCAGTTTGAAAATTTATCCAAAATTGCGCAGTAGTCCCTAAAGCATCAGATAAATCTAACGCGTCTCTTTCTGAAAGAGATTCCTTTCCTTCCAAAATCTTCACGAGCTTAGGCAGAGGCCATCTCAGATGCGATGCGAATTGCTGAGGCGAGCTAAGAACTGCGCCGCACAGGAGTGCGGTAAACCAAAGCGGTACGGGAGTACCGCACTCCACATCGGAGCTTATTGCTAAATATTTGTGATGTAAGCTCAAATTTGGAGTGCGGTACTCCCGTACCGCTTTGGTTCCGGCCACACCTGTGGCCGCGAAGTAAAGAGCCTTGGCAAAGCAAGATAGCTTAATGCCTATGGGGCGGAGCCCCTTCCTCCCCTTCGCCTTCACTCTCTGCGGCGACGCTCGCTCGGGTGATCGCAGGGGATGGCGGCGAGGAGACGCTTTGTGTAGGGGTGCTTTGGAGCATCGAAGAGGTCTTGTGTGGGGCCCTCTTCGACGATGCGACCTTGGTAGAGGACGAGGACGCGATCGCAGAGGGCGCGGATAACGGAGAGGTCGTGGGAGATGAAGAGGAGGCTGAGGGAGAGGTCGGCTTTGAGCTCGAGGAGGAGGTTGAGGATTTGGGAGCGGATGGAGAGGTCGAGGGCGGAGACGGCCTCATCGCAGATGATGAGCTCGGGGTCAAGGGAGATGGCGCGACCGATGCAGATACGCTGCTGCTGGCCGCCGGAGAACTGGTGGGGGTAGCGATGCATGAGGTCGGCTGAGAGGCCGACGCGCTCGAGCAGGGAGCCTATGCGATCCCGGGTTGCGGCAGAGCCTCGACATCGCTTGTGATAGAGGAGGGGCTCACCAAGGCTCTCTAGTATGGTCTTGCGGGGGTTGAGCGACTGGGAGGGGTCTTGGAAGACCATTTGGGCGCGGGGCCGAAAGTTAAGGAGTTCGCGACGTGAGAGGAGGTCTAGCCGCTCATCTCCAAAGGTGATGGAACCCTCTGCATCGATTAATCGAATGGCGGCGCGCCCGGCAGTGCTCTTGCCGCTACCAGACTCGCCAACAAGACCTAGAACCTCGCCGCGATGGAGCGTGAAGGAGATGGAGTCAAGTGCGACGGTCTCCCCTGTGAGGCGGCGGAAGAGCCCTGTGCTGTGAAAGAAGACCTTGCGAAGCTTCTCGACACGGAGAAGTGGCTCGTTCATGAGAGCCCCCCATCGGTTGCGTGTAACCAGCAGGAGAGCTCATGCCCCTCACTTAAGACAGCAGGGGGGACATCGCCCTTTTTGCACTTCTCCATCGCATGGGGACAGCGAGGATGGAAGGGGCAGCCTGCAGGAAAATGGCCGAGCGGGGGGACAGAGCCTGGTATGACAACAAGGGGGGCTCGAGCGCTCTTTTTACTTAAGCGCGAGGCGAAGAGCCCTTGGGTGTAGGGGTGTGCGTGGTGGTCAAATAGAGAGGTCACAGGAGCGCGCTCCATGCTCTTTGCGGCATACATGACAATGACATCGTCTGCCATCTCGGCAACAACACCCATATCATGGGTGATAAGCAGGAGGGCTGTGCCCCTTTCTTGTTGAAGGGTGCGGATAAGCTCTAGAACCTGGGCCTGGACGGTGACATCGAGGGCTGTTGTCGGCTCATCAGCTATGAGCAAGTCGGGCTCGCAGAGGAGGGCCATCGCGATCATAACGCGCTGCTTCATCCCTCCGGAGAGCTGGTGGGGATAGTCGCTAAGTCGCTGCTCAGGAGAGGTGATCCCAACCGAATGCAAGGCGAGTATCGCACGCGCCTTGGCTTCTTGCGGTGCTAAATGGAGGTGGAGCTCTGCGACCTCCATCAGCTGGGCGCCAATTGTCATGACAGGGTTCAGTGAGCTCATGGGGTCCTGGAAGATCATGGCGAGCTTAGAGCCGCGCAGAGTGCGCATCTTGCGCTCGGGGAGGTGGAGGAGGTTTTGCCCCCGATAGAGGACCTCCCCCTTGGATGGCAGGGCGACTCCCTCGGGGAGGATGCGCATGAGGGAGAGGGCTGTCATGGATTTACCGCAGCCCGACTCGCCAACAAGCGCTAAGGTCCGACCTGCTCGAAGATCGAATGAGAGGTTGTCGACAACTGTGACAACGCCTTTGCCGATTTTAAGCTGTGTTGTTAGCCGGCGAACACTTAATATGACACTATCGTTCTGCACGTTTGAGAAAACTCAGCGGTTTGGTACTTTCTAGAAAACAACCTTCAAGGCGTCACCTTTGCGAGCACTTGTCAAACTTTTTGGTCGATCCCCTTTCGCCCCCTTGCGCGCTCATATGGAGAAGGTCGCCTCGTGCGTCCACCATGTCCTTAACCTTTTTACCGCCTGTGCAAAGGGTGATCAAGCTGAAGTTGAAGAGATCGCGACCCTGATCTCCAAGTTAGAGCATGAGGCCGACCTTACTAAAAACGATATCCGAAGGAGCCTAAAGAGTCATCTCTTCCTCCCTGTCGATCGGGCGAGTCTTCTTGAGATCCTCTCTTTGCAGGATAGCTTGGCGGATTTGGCAGAAGATATCGGCGTACTACTGACGCTGCGCAAGATGCGTCTCCCCACCCCGTGGGCAGAACCCTTCGATTCTTTTCTTCATAAGAATATTGAATCCTTCAACGGCGCCTATGGCATCGTTGCCGAACTCCACGAACTCCTTGAATCCTCCTTTGGGGGACTTGAGGCGGAGAAGATCCGCGGAATGGTGGACAAGGTAGCTTATGCGGAACATGAGGCTGACCTATTGCAGCGCTCGCTCCTTCGTCTGCTATTTAATATGGAACCGACTCTTCCTCAGACTGAGTTCTTTCTCTGGCTGCGCATCTTTGAGACCGTTGGAGAGCTCTCCAACCGCTCTGAGAAGCTCAGTAACCGAATTGTCATGATGATGGAGACCTAAGATAGATGGAGCATGGGACTCTTCTGCTCCTTCTTGCAATCCTTCTCGGCTTCTATGTCAGCTGGAATATCGGTGCTAATGACGTTGCCAATGCGATGGGCACATCGGTTGGCTCGGGCGCCCTCACCCTCAAAAGGGCGGTCATCCTAGCGGCTATTCTCGAGTTCTGTGGCGCCTTCTTCTTTGGATCACACGTCTCTGAGACGATCGAATCGGGGGTGATCGATCCGGGAAGCTTCGCCCTTGAGCCTCTGACCTATGTCCTTGGGATGTTAGCCTCTCTTCTTGCGGTTGGCGTCTGGCTGCAGATCGCCTCGTTCTTCGGATGGCCTGTCTCAACAACCCACTCGATCATCGGCGCCATCATGGGCTTTGGCCTCTTTGTGGTGGGAGCTCACGCCATCCACTGGGGGACACTTCTTGCAATTGTGCTGAGCTGGATTATCTCTCCTCTAATCGGCGGTGTGATCGCCTTCCTCATGTTTATCGCCGTTCGCTCTAATATTCTCTATGCGAAGGAGCCATTGCGAGCGGCGAAGCGGATGACACCCTTTCTTGTCTTCTTGGTCTTTGCAATACTCTCGCTCGTCCTCCTCTACGATGGCCTTGAGGCACCGAGCCTCTCCTTCAGCTTTTGGGAGGCCCTTGGGATTGCGTCTCTAATTGGATTACTTGCCGGAGCCATCGCTGCCCTCTTTATTCGCTGTCTACCGACACCTAAGCTCTTCAAGGAAGAGGGCCAGCCAGAGGCGGTCTCTCAGGGGCTAGAGCGGGCACTGCGCCACCTTCACAGAGCCATGCTTGCCGCGAAAGGCCCTGTAGAGACGGAGGTCACCTCGCTTGTCCATCGAGCAGACACCCTCTTTGCTGAGCTTAAACGTCCTAAACACTATGAGACACTCGAGTCAGAGCTCGGCCTTGTTGAAAAACTTTTCGCCTATTTGCAGATCTTAAGCGCCTGCTTTATGGCCTTTGCCCATGGAGCGAACGATGTCGCAAACGCCATGGGACCCTTAGCAGGTATTATGGCGGCGCTCAGGACAAACAGCATCGCCGCCTCGGCCCCAATCCCTCTCTGGGTCCTAGCCCTTGGGGGGGTTGGTATTATCGTTGGCCTTGCTACCTGGGGTTGGCGTGTGATTGCCACGGTGGGAAAGAAGATCACAGAGCTCACTCCAACGCGTGGCTTTGCAGCGGAGTTTAGCGCTGCCACCACCATCCTTGTTGCCTCGCGGCTTGGCCTCCCCCTCTCGACAACTCACACACTAGTTGGCGCAGTCTTAGGGGTTGGTCTTGCCCGCGGTATTAGCGCCATTAACCTTACAATTGTGCGAGACATTGTGATTAGCTGGATTATCACAGTTCCTGCAGGCGCCATTCTCGCCATACTCTTCTACCACCTTCTTCGCCTCATTTTTGCTTAAAGCAACCGAAAGACCTCCGAATCTTTTTCCTTGCTCTAAAGCACAAAATTCACTATTTCTATTAGTTTTGTATGAACTTCTTACCCATAAGGACGCATATGGGCAAGCGTTTCCTGCTTCTCCTGCCCCTAGTGGCTATCTCATGGCTATGGGGCTACATTCCGCCGTCCACCGCAATCGATCCCGCCTTGACAAAGCTTGGCTCTGTCAACATCGTCACCGGTGACTACATCGAGGATCGGATCGATCTAATCTCAAAGGGTGTTGAACCTTTAGCCTTCCAGCGGATCTACTTTAGCAGCATGGTCTATCCAGGAGAAATCCGAGGTAAGTGGTTTTTCGATAGAGACTTTGTGGCGGTCGGCAATGGCATGGTATGGCTTGAGGAGAGCGGGGGTGTGGTAATCC
>JAKBAF010000122.1:4394-4889 GCA_021809305.1 bacterium | reverse complement strand
AAGGCCCTCTGCGGATAGCTGGGAAGACAATAATAAAAGCAAAGAGGAAGGGAGGGCGGCATAGCGAAGCAAGAGAGATTCTCCGTAATTCAATATTCAAACAGGAGAGGCATGAAAACTTTAGGGTACGTTAAGAGAAGAGTAGATTATCGGGCAAGAATTTTGTGAAACACCTGCATGCAGCAGGTTCGTTTCTCTTCGGCGTGCTTTATGGCATTGCCGAAGAAGGAGTGGGTCTCGAGATTGATCCGCATCTCTTGCTTAAGTAGGAGAGTGATCAGAGACCTCATCTTTGAGCGCCTGGAAAGCGTTCACGATAATTTCAGGCGAGGTGAGGATGTAGTCTGCAAACTGCTCCTCCTTGGGATACAACCGGGTGCGCGTGGAGGTGATGTTGTGGATTTGAATAAGGTTGTTCATGCTCTTCTCGAGCAACCTCATGCTCTCTGTGTCAGGTCTTAAGTTAAAATCACCGCATAGTATTTTTGGCGTATC
>JAKBAF010000122.1:0-4384 GCA_021809305.1 bacterium | reverse complement strand
CGTATCGATGAGGTCCATAAAACCTCTTATTTTCTGGGACTGAGCGATTCTCTCTGGACTATCACTTTTTCCCCTACCATTCCATAGGCCATGCACATTGAGAATGTGGTAGCTCTCTTCATTGATACGACACTTTACCCACTGTAGATTCCTGGAGTGGGTTGGGCCACGACCGGGATAATTTGGGTTGGAGTGGATATCGATCTCTCCTTCCGCTAGGATGCGAATGCTCTTTTTTACAAACATTCCAATTCCGTAGACCCCTTCGACATTAGGCCTGAAAAAGGCGCTATGCGTTGGCAACAAGGTCTGCAGTTCTGAAAAGATATTCAGGCTAACCTGCTTGTCGTCGTTCGATATCTTATTTTGAGCGTTATGGTAGACCTCTTGAAAACAAAAAATATCAATATCGCGATGCGATTCTATAAATGCTAAAAGAGGCTCGCGTACGTGCCCGCCCCAAATATTAAGCGTGACGAGTTTCATCGCCTGTTCCAATTAAGTCTTCTAAGTATGGTTTAGGAAAGCTGCGTTAAGAGGCAAGAGCTTTTTAGCTAGACAAGCTGGGCCCCAAGCGGTGGGGGGGCGCCCCTCTGATCCGTCGCTACATACTCGCTTGGATTAACGTAGACGGCCCAGGGGATGGTCTGAGGGCCACTCAGCCACTGGCGCCACTCATCCATAGGAGTGGCTGCAAGGCCAAGGTAGTCCGTGCGCCAGAGGCCGAGTGTGGCATCGGAGGGGTTAACGATGAAGGCGAAGTACTCTTTCGCCCAGTTGGTATCGGCAAAGAGCAGAGGTGCTGGAAGGGCGAGTTTTTTTCGACGAAGGAGCGCTCGGATCTCCCACTGGATGTCGCGGGGAGATGAGAGGCGACCGCTTGCGAGGAGGTAGAGTGAGTGGATGAGACGCTGTAGGGCAAGTGAGCTTAAGGGAAGGTGGGATCTGCGCTGCCCCGCAGCGAGGTCAAAGGCTTCCATGGCAAGGTGGAGAATCTTTGGCTCCTCTCGAAGAAGGTGCTCGAGGATAGAGAAGGTCTCCCGGCGCAAAGAGTTTTGGGGGACAAAGGGTATGAGAGAGTAGAGGGCGCTATCGATGGCAGATGAAGGGAGGAGGGTGTTACTTGCATTTCGCCAAAAGTGGTGGCTCTCAAAGAGGCTAAGAAGGGTCTTACGCACCTCTTGAGGAGGCATGGAACCTCTGATAAGCCGACGAGGGAGGTGGATAAGAGAGTCGCGCAGTGCGTGAGGGAGTGTGAGTGAGAGGTGGTGAAGTATGGCCTGGAAGGAGGGCTCATCGATCTCGATCTCATCTAAGAGAGTTTGGGAGGGATAGACGAGGCGCTCTCGGATCCAGGTCGAGGTATTGCCGCGGTCAAGCCACCCCTCTTTAAAGGGAGAGAGGCCAGGTTTGAAGAGGAAGCCGTGGGTAGGGGACTGGATGAGCATGGAGCGTGTGGGATCGCTAAGATAGGGGTCTGTTGTGGCAGCTGGGAGCTCCTTCATGGTGTCGAGGAGGAAAATAAGGAGGTCTGTAGGGCTCTCCACACATCGCTCTCGCAGTGTCGGCTTCTCTTCGCGGTGGAAGTAGATGCTGACAAGGGTTGTCATGGTTCCACCTGAGATGTAGGCCCACGGCTTTTTCTCGATGCGAGTGAGGTTGACAAGAGGATTAGAGGTGGGGGCACTACCGTGCGCGCGTCCCATGCGCTGGAGGGCTGTTTCGAGAAAGGTGGCTGTGCGTATGTGGTTGATGATGGCGGTGGTGAGAGTGCCGATGGTGTTGCTTAACGGTTGGAGATCCGGCTCTGCTAGAAGGCTCCTCTCGGCGGCAATGAAGAATTCAGCTAAGGCGTCGATGAACTCTGATGGAGTATGGATGAGCGTCCAAAGAGCTGGGTTTGTGCGGCCGTGTTTAAAGAGGAGGCGAAAACCAGCCGGGCTATCGTCATAGGCGCTCGGTGTGATATCGGCCATTTCCGGGTCGTAGACCTCCTGAAAGTAGTCGAGAAAGAGGGTGTTATAGAGCTCGGCCATACGAGGGAAGAGGCGTGCGAGGAGGTGGGCGGTCTCTTGCGCTTCATTGTACTCGATCTCAAGGGAGCGCAGCGACCCAACCTTGGCGTTGTACTCAGTGCGGAGCCACCTCGCCTCATCCTCACTTACAGACCTTAAGCGCGCTTCGAGGAATTTAAGACCCCCCCACTCTGATTCGTAGTGAGTGCGAAGCTCCTCGGCGGCCCGATTGGCTGTATCCAGCCTCACTTGAAGCGAGTCGGTGATGACCTCGCCAATACCGCCAGTCTCATCTGCTTGCAAACCGAGGCTTGAGTAGAGGTTCCAGCGAGAGAGGTTTGCCTTGACGTCACTGAATGAGGCAAGGGAGAACTCCCAAGCCTTCAAAAGAGGGTTATCAGTCACCCCTTTAAAAGCTTGCATCGCGGCATTCAGCCGTTTGTGATACGTCTCGATCTCCTTGCGGGGCTCAAGATCTCTCTCATGTGCCACATCCTCTTCTGTGAGGTCGCCTTCGAGAAGGAGGAGTGTTTTGAATAGCTCCCGCGCATTGGTAATGGTGATACGCTGATGGCGTAAATGGGTGATGGCTCTTCGAAGGAGTGGAAGTAGCGCAGAGCGCCTCTCTCTCTCTTGAAGGCCGGGGAGGATGAGGCCGGCTGCTATACACCCCTTCTGGAGGCCGTAGCAGCTAGGAAGTAGGGGGTACTCCTTCTCGAGCAGGAAGGGCCTAAGGAGGTCGCCCAAGCCTGAGCTGTGGCAGAGAGGAACAACGTGCTCAACACCGCCGAAGGTGCGTTTGAGCTGTCCTGTGCTTAAGAGAGCATCCATATCCTCTAAAAAAGCCGCGGGCTGCTCTGTATGGATGAGGATGGCGGGGGCTGTGGCAAAGCAGGAGCCGACATTTTGGCGCAGGTAGGTGAGGCTGGCTGAGAGGACAGCTCGCCGGACGCACGCTTTATCGATCTTGGACGAGGCAGGTAGCTCGAGTGTGGCACGTATGAACTCATCTGCTAGGGTATTGCCCAACGGGGGGGTAATCGCCTTAAGCCGTCGCATCAAGCGAGGATCGTCTCTTAGCAATAGGAGTATCTTGAGGAGGTGGCGCTGCCGTTCGGCATCATAGACACCATCTGAGGCCAGGGAGAAGAGGTTGGCTTGTAGGGCACTTATGGCCCCACTGAGGGCGTCTAGATCGAGCTCCCCGTGCGCGTCGATAAGGATTTGAGCGAGCTCATGGCCTCGCAGCCGTGATTTAGCAGAGGCGCCAAGTTGGAGCCCCCCGGATTCTATGCGAGCGGAGAGTGCGGCGTGGGGCCTAGCGATAAGCTCTTCGAGCCGACTTCTCCAGCCTCGCTTGCCTTCAATAAGACGCACGAGGCGAGGCAGGAAACTCTCATCTTCTGGTCCGATACCGACCTTTTGGATGAGCTCTCTGATCTCTTGGACGCTTGGCATAGCCTACCTATCGGACGGAGGTGTTTCGTTGATCTTAAATCCTCTTCCTTTCATCGTGCTAAAGAATTTACGATTTGTTCAAGACACGAGGCCACGACCATGGTAGGCCTAAAGGGGAATCAATCTCTTCCGATATCGATCACTTAATAGAGGGGGCTCAACCTTTCTTTATCTATGTGATGCTGAAGTGCAAAAAGGGCTACAAAAGTAACATCCGAATCCAGGGCAAAAAAATAGCTAACTCAGATCTCTCTGAGTTAGCTATATGCTGCTCTTGTTCCCTAACTCAAGTTAGGGGAAAATTTCAGCGCCGACGACTAGCGACGGAAAGGTGTGCGCTCCCGACGGTCACGCTGCTCTGCCCGGGCGAGGTCGATCGAGATATTTCTACCGCGAACTGACTGGCCGTTCAGCTCTTCCATGGCTTTGGACGCATCATCGGCAGTTGCCATTGTGACAAAGCCGAAGCCTCGGGGACGACCGGTTTCACGGTCTGTGACGAGTTTGACATCCTGCACTTCACCGTGCTGGGAGAAGAGCTCTCTTAGCTCATCTTCAGTAATGCCAAAGTCCAAATTACCAATGTATAGCTTGCGATTCATTGACTTGCTCCTAAAATAAAAGAAAAGGGTTTTCCCCAGCACATCACGTTACTGAACCCAACTACAATCAACTCAGGGTTGTAACCTGTGGAGTTTACTTGATGGAAGGCCGATAAGCTAAAGGAAGGCTGAGCGACTATGGAGGGATTTCCTCGTTAACAGTTCGGGCAACTACCTACCCCGTATCACTCTTAATGGAGAGACACGTTTAACAAAGCACTCGCTTTGTTGAGTTCGAGAGAGTCATAAAAGAGACTCCCGAAGGTAATTACTTAAGCCATATTATCTCATATGCCACTGATTTTTGCA
>JAKBAF010000121.1 GCA_021809305.1 bacterium | reverse complement strand
TATTTAAACCTCCACTCCTCACTTTAACGTGGATAAAATCTCGAATTTCAGATATAATTTCGTTGAATTATTATCGGCGCAAACGGCTAGTACGTAGCTAGCCTTGCGCACAAACACTATATTTTGGAAGTAGACAAGATGAGCGATGTTGCAGTAGGCCCTCCATCTTCAAGACCTTGCAGCTGGACCGCTCCCCTTCTGGCAGGAGGCCTCGCTCTCACCGGGGGGATCGCTTTTATGGCATGGCAAGGCTGGCAGGGGAAGCTGCAAGATTTGCGCCAATGGGGATGGAACTCCCTTGCCTTAAGCCCAGGCTTGGGGCTCCTAGCGCTCTCTTGTGCCAACAGCTCCCCTCGTGTAAATCCTGATGAACTCGCTCCAAGGGCGGAACCCGAACCCTGGACACTCGCTCTTACTCGTGTTTCTGAGAGAGATTACCATAAAGAGTCAATCTGGAACGTCTTCGGTACTGAGTATAGCAATTATCAAACCTTCCAGCTCAATTGCAACGGAGGAGAGATAGCATTTAATGCGACGTTGGGCCACTACGTGGGGCCAACGATTAGCCTCTACAACAACGAACTCAATGCATTTGGATCACGACTTGCTAATATCCAGCTAACAGAGGAGATGGCGCGACGCCTTCCCTCTCTGCCGAAA
This sequence comes from bacterium, assembly GCA_021809305.1. GTDB lineage: Bacteria > Chlamydiota > Chlamydiia > Chlamydiales > JAFEGQ01 > JAKBAF01. Next base: position 4,265 of record JAKBAF010000121.1, on the reverse strand, counting down.
GAGGTGGCAAGCTTGCCTATTGCCTTTGGCGGGATCGCTATCTTTGGGGACAGTCCTGAGCCTATACCAGGAGGAGAATGGGCGCCGCCGGTTCACCTTCAGTTTGGTTTGCAGTCGATGCTCACGGAGAAACTCCCGGAAGCTAGACATCGGATGGGGATTAAAGGATTGGCCCCCGAAGAGCAGCGAAAAGTAGTTGGGACCCCAGCGTTCAACCTGGCTCATACAAATGATGGTTTTAATCTTCCTGTCAGGACCGGTTTTTTTGTAGCTGGCTCACCTAAGGATGCTGGCCTGGAAGTGCTACAAGATGATCCACACCTTGATGATATACCAGAGCAACGGGCCACGATGCCTATTAACAGGTTGGCTGACCGCTACTACGATATCCACGATCCAACTGTAACCGGTGATGACGGTGCCGCGAGCGAAGTTGCAGTTTCCACAATGGGGACCTTTGCGCTCGACGACCGCCCGCTTCATGCCTTCACCTCGGTCGTCATCCGTAAGGATGGTTGCGCCGTCCTTACCTACAACATCATCGCCCGGCGCGGGGAGTTAACGAAAACCGTTGGAGAGGCATTGGATAGGGCGAACAACTTGCATGAGTTTGTTACTGTCTTGGGTGAGGTTACAAAGAGTTCGTCGGATCAGACCTTTAAGGGCGCTCTTAGCCGCGAGGTCGGAGTATTAAAGCGAATATTTAATATCGCATAGAAACCTTTCGATCACTCCCTAAAGAACGATGAAGTCGCGGATGAGAAGCTGGATGCTGAGTTTGTTCTGGAAGGTGTTGACCTGCGGTGTGAAGGCGATGCGTAAGGAGAGCTCACCGTCGCGTTGGGCAAGCTCGCTGCGGCGATCGGCCATGCCAAAAGCAATTCCCTCAAGTTGACGATCCCCTTGACGCAGATAGAACTTAAGGTGGGCGCCACCGACAACCCGTGGTGGACGGATCTGTTTTGCATCGGTATAGAGGATGGGGGGTGGGTTCTCATTTCCGTGAGGCTCAAGGAGTTGGAGGGATTCCATGAGGTCAAAGGTGATCTCGTCGAAGTCTGCCCTTGCATCGATAACAAGTTTAGAGACCACATCGTTATCGGATAGGCTCATATTGGCCTTTGCGATAAATCGTCTGCGGAATTCGGGAATATTCTCCTCTCGAAGCGAAAGGCCAGCTGCATAGTCGTGACCACCGAAATTCAGGAGAAGATCGGAGTTCTCTTTGAGAAGGGGGAGGAGAGGGAATTCACGAATGGTGCGGATAGAACCCTTACCAACACCGTCTGTGATCGCAATCATGCAGGTAGGTCTATGGTGGAGCTTGGCGATCCAGGTCGTGACGATAGCAATGATGCCAGGATGCCAGTTTGAGGAGGCCATGATGATGGCCTTGTCATCTAAGACCTCAGGCTCATTTATAAGGCGCAGGGCGACATCTTCGGCCATGACCTGCTCGATCTTCTGCCGCTCGATGTTGTTAAGATCAAGCTCCTTGGCCAGCTGCTCTGCAGCGATTGGATCGCGGATAAGGAGAAGCTCCACCCCTTTTACCGGGTCGGCGATGCGGCCGAGGCTATTAAGCCTTGGCGCGATCTTTGAGGCAAGCGCATTGGCAGAGACATCTCCGCTTCCAAGATCACAGACCTCAAAGAGCTTTTTAAGCCCTACCCGCTTCATACCTCTGAGCACCTCAAGCCCATAGCGAACAAGGATTCGATTCTCACCAACGAGGGCGCCCATATCGGCGACAGTTCCAAGAGCTACAAGATCGAGTAGGGACTTAAGGTCGACAGAGCCTCGCTCAATCTGCCCCACCCGAATCAGATGGCTTGTAAGAGCATGAGCAAGTTTGAAGGCGACACCAACGCCTGTCAGTTCACGATTGGGATAGGTGTTGTTAACAAGTTTGGGATTAAGCGTCGCAACACAGAGGGGAATTTTGGCTGTGGGCTCGTGATGGTCGGTCACGATAACATCGATTCCCTTCTCGACAACGGTTGCGATCTCCTTCGCAGCTGTGATTCCGCAATCGACCGTAATAACAAGGCTGCACTGCTTACCCTGCGCTGTGCTGAGGGCCTGACTCATAAGGGTCGTGCTAAGGTCACTGCGGTTGGGAAGGTGGAAGAAGACCTTCGCCCCAACACTCATTAAAAACTCATGTAGCAGCGCTGTCCCCGTCATCCCGTCGACGTCATTGTCCCCGTAGATGAGGATGCCTTCTCCACCCTTTATAGCCTCGTGTATACGGCGCACAGCAGCGCTCATATCGATCATGAGAAAGGGATCGAAGAGGTCCGGGAGCTTGGCGTAGATAAAGGGAGGGATCTCCTCCATATTGGTAAAGCCCCTAGAGACCAGCAACTGCGCCGTAACAGGGTGCAGATGAAGCTCTTGGGTAATCCTACGGGCAAGCGCGGGCTCTATCGTTGGATAGATCCAGACAGGCCCCCCAGTTGAACCGCTTGGGGAGGAGGTCGAAGTGCCGCTAGGCGGACTTATCGGTGGCAAGGTAGTCTCTTACTTATGGCAAATAACACTACCCTATGCCCTCGTCATGGCGGTGGTCGACTCCGGCTTTAGCGCTTCCCGATCATGGAAGTAGAGGAGGAGAGGCGCTGCAATGAAGAGTGAGGAGAAGGTTCCAAATAGAACACCCATTGTCATTACAAGTGCAAAGTTAAAGATGACACTGCCTCCTAGTACCACAAGCGCAAGAAGCACAACGAGGGTGGTACCAGAGGTCATTAGGGTTCGATTCAAGGTAATGTTGAGGGCGTGGTTTGTGACCTCCTTGAAGCTCAATTTACGAAGTATCCTTCTATCTTCTCGGATACGGTCAAAGATGATGATGGTGTCGTTTAGTGAGTAGCCAATAATGGTCATAAGAGCACCGACTACCTGAAGATTGATTTCAACAGGCGCACCAAACGCATGCATGATCGCCAAGACCCCAACCGTGATAAGAAGATCATGGCCAAGAGCAATGATAGCGCTCATCGCATACTTAAACTCGAAGCGGATCGTAATGTAGAGAAGTATCGAGAGAAGGGCTAGCCCTAAGCCAATGATGGCATTGTTGCGCATGGCATCGGAGAACTGCCCACTCATGACGCTCCACTGCGAATCAAGCGTAGCAAGAGATCGCTCCTGGATCTGAAGTCCACTGCTCTCCAGCGCATTGACAACCCATGTGATCCTTGGATTGCTCTCATATGGGTACCTTGACTCTTCACCTTCAAGCCGATCGCTCATTCCAGCAAAGGGCCCTCCTGCACTCTCTAGCCCCGTGCCAAGCTGGATGCGCAAGTGGTTTGGCCGATTGAGCTCTCGAACTTGCACATCCTGTGAACTGGCTCCCTTTGCAAGGAGCGCCTCAGTTACATCGTGGCGCAGATCGCGATCGCCCTTCTCCTCCAAAGAGATTTGCAACGAATAGCCACCAGTAAAGTCCATTCCAAAAATGGTTTGACGCTCCATCACAAGGAAGGTGGCTCCAATTGCAATCACTAAAGCCGAGGCGATCATTACAGCCTTAGCCTTTCGAACGAAATCGATGCGCGTATTGTGGAAAAGGTTACGCATCTTAAGCTCTCTGTGGTCAGGGTTTTGTACCCATCCTGCAAAGAAGTAGCGTGTCATGAAAAGCGCTGTAAACATGGACGAGATGATGCCGATAATCAGGGTGACCGCAAAAGCCTTAATCGGACCAATATCAAAGTGCAAGAGGATAAGAGCTGCAATAATTGTGGTTATATTGGAGTCAATAATGGCTGAGAAGGCCTTCCGATAGCCAGCGTGAACGGCCGAGGCGAGGCGTCCAGAGAGCGCAAACTCCTCACGAATCCGCTCAAAAACAAGAACATTGGCATCAACGGCCATGCCCACTGTAAGGATGATACCGGCAATTCCAGGCAGAGTGAGGGCCGCATCGAGATTTTGCAGGACACCCCACATGATAAGGAGGTTAAAGAGAACCGCACAACTCGCAATAACGCCTGCAAACCTATAGTAGTAGCTCATGACACCGACGACAAGGAGAAGACCAACTAGCGTGGCCAGAATACCACGAAGACGCTCTTCGGAACCGAGCTCAGGGCTAACATTGCGCTCAGAGAGGATCTTAGGCGTAAAGGTTAGAGAGCCAGCCTTTAGGTCTGAGGCGAGTTGATTAACCTCTCGCTGTGAAAAGTGGCCTGTCACCATTGCGCTGTCCCGAAGAGGACTGAGAAGGCTTGGCGCACTGATAATTGAGCCATTGA
>JAKBAF010000120.1 GCA_021809305.1 bacterium | reverse complement strand
TCATGCCCTTGGACTCAAGCCACCCTTCGACACCGAAGATAAGAAGCCAATCGAGAAGGACGTTGACCACGTTTGCCCAAAAGGCAAGGAGCATTACAAGGCGCGTTTTGCCTCGACCCACAAAAAAAGCGGCAAGAGCGCCTTGGATAGGGAAGCTGACCCCGAAGAGGAGGAGGTAGCGAAAATAGATCTCCTCTAATTCAATGTTTGGACTTCCATGGAAAATAAGGCGGCCACCCCAAAGAGCCAGGGGAACAAGGACTAGCAGCATCGCACAGGAGAACCAGAGCATCTGCCAGACAGGAGTTCCGATACGGTTGTAGAGTTTGGCTCCATTATACTGCGCCACAAAGACCTCGGCCATGCTGGCAAAAATGAGAAAGCTGCCAAGAATGGCCCAGGCTGCCGATCCTGCTGTGACGGTTGCGCTCATCGCCTGGGCATTGTAGTGCGCCAGAAAGAGGCGATCGCAGAAGAGCATCGCCAGTAGGGAGAGCGAAGAGAGCATCAACGGGAATGAGACCGTCCAGAGTTCGCGAACAGAGCCTTGAGGATACTTTGTAAGAGACATGAGATGGGACCTACGAAAAAGATAAAATCATCTATGAAAATGATCGTATCTTATTAAAAGTTGTTTGTCCAGAAAAAAATCACTTCAGTGGTTTAACGCAGCTACACTAGAAATTCCATATGGAGGAGAGGTGTTGTTGTTGGGACAACTTTCCTCTCCTTGAGGGAAAGCTGAGATTTTGTTAAAAAGGAGGCAGGTTTTTTTCTACTCCATTTTTGCGAGGTGACCATGCGTCTAAAGAAGAGGGTCCTCACTCTACTTATAGCTCTCTCTCTTCCTTCACTCTCCCTCTGCAGTGGTGAGATGGCCCTCGGGCTTGATGAGGAAGGGGCCATAGCGCCTCTTCTCTCAACCCCTCCTCGGCTGAGGGAGCCCAATTGGCGCTGGCAGGTCGTTGAGACCCATCCAGGTGGCGAGGTCAATAAGGTTGTCTACTACGAGCTGCAAGATGATGAGAGAGAAATTCCTGTAAAAGAGGTCAGACTGCATCCTGACGGATCGCGCTGGAGTGAGGTCGATCTTGTTATCGTCGATGAACGCCCTCTCCCACATGGGGCAGCTATTATCCTCTACCCGGATGGCCACCCAGAACAGCTTCTCTTCTATAATCGAGGTAAGCTCCATGGGCCTGTTCGTCTTTTCTACGAAGGTGGAAGACTCCGTTCTACATCCTACATGAGTAGTGGTGATCCAGAGGGGCCTTTCCACAATTATGATGAGTCGGGCCACCTTGTCGAGGAAGGCGCTTACTTGCACGGCCAGCTGCATGGGGTTGTTACAAAGTACTATCCTGGCGGAAAAAAGGCAGTCACTGAGCCTTACAAAGAAGGGGCAATCGATGGGTGGGTGATCGAGTGGCATCCCACAGGCGAGATCCGCGGACGACTTCACTATGTGGCAGGGGCCCTTCACGGTGATGAAAAAGAGGTCGCTCTCAAGCGCTACTTTCCAAATGGCCAACTTCAGGAGAGTCAAGATTTTCACTTCGGGGTACCCAAGGGTCTCCACCTAGTCTTCCACCCCAATGGACGGGAGGCGCTTCGTATTAATTACGAGCAGGGGCAAAAAGAGGGCAAGCTTGTTCAGCTCTTCCCTGATGGGACCATCAAGGGAGAGGGGCAGTGGAGAGGGGGCAAGCCTGTCGGTTTCCACTGGATTAAGCACACCCCAGACCAGTACGTCTTTTTGGCGAGCTACAATGAGGCAGGAGAGCTCCTTAAGCCCATTGAAGAGTTCTACCCAGATGGAAACAAGAGGGTGGTTTACTCGCTGAAGGAGGGCAAGTACGACGGTGAGTATCTCGAGTGGTATCCAATAGGAGGGCTTCATCTGCGCCAACGCTATCGACATGGCAAGCTGGACGGCGAACAGTTCGAGTACGACCAAGAGGGCGAGATGAAGATCCGATGCTCCTTTAAAGAGGGGCTTGAGGAGGGGATCCGCGAGGAGTGGTACGGAAAGGGACGGCGCCGACTCATTGCTGCCATAAAGGAGGGCCATCCAGAGGGTCCCTCAACGCAGTGGTACGAATCTGGAGAGAAGAGTCGCGAAGAGCGCTATGAAGGGGGGCAGCTCCACGGTGAGGTCGCTGAGTGGTACGAAGATGGCAAGCCCCACCTCCTCCTTCACTATAAGGAGGGGGCTCTGCAAGGCCTCTATCGAGAATGGGATAGAGAGGGCGCCCTCCTTGTCGAGGCGATGTATGACCACGATAGGCCAGAGGGGCTCTTCCAAATGTGGTGGGGCAAAGACCGTCCCCGCATGCGGATGACCTTTAAAGAGGGGCAGCGCGAGGGGTTAGAAGAGCTTTTTTATGAAAATGGACAGTTGCAAAGCCTCAGCCGCTACGTTGGCGATCTCCCGACAGGCGAGTGCTGCAGTTGGTATGAAGACGGATCGCCTCAGCAGATTGTCACCTACATCGATGGCCATCCAGAGGGGGATTTTAAGATCTACCACCCACGCTCTCATGACAAGCATGAGCCGCAGCTGGCGGAGCTCTCCCATTATGTTGAAGGTCTTCTGGAGGGCGAGCAGGTCGCCTTCTTCCCAGATGGGCGCCTGAAGCTCTCAGCCACCATTCACAAAGGAGCTCCCCATGGCTTTAGACGTGAGTGGAATGAAGCGGGAGAGCTTATCGAAGAGGCCTATTACGAAGAAGGTAGGCTTGAGGGTCGCTTCTTCCAGCAAGATAGAGAAGGGCGCCAAACGGTCTTCCATTTCAAGAGGAATAGAAAGGAGGGGCCCCATGAGGTCTTTTATCCTCTAAAGGAAGATGGGAAGCGAACTCTGGCCCTCAGAGCAACCTATCATAAAGACCGCCTTGATGGAGAGGTGACAGAGTTTAGCGAAAAAGGGACAAGGCTCTCAGTTACCCTTTATCAAGATGGGAAGAAAGAGGGTATCTCTACCCTCTATGATGGAGAGGGGAATCTTGTTATGACAGTGGAGTTCAAAAAGGATCTGCGCTCCGGGCCAATGGTTCAGTACTACCCTAGCGGTCGGATCTCTCAAGAGGTCCTTTACGAGAACGACCAAAAAGTCGGAGACGAAAGGAATTTCTACCAAAATGGGCAGTTGGCCAGCCACTATCGCTATAAAGATGGAGCCTTAGAGGGTCTCTCGAATGAGTGGAATGAAGAAGGTATCCTTATCTTCGAGGCGGAATACAAGGATGGAAAGCGGCACGGTCGCTTCAATAAGTATTACGACGATGGCTCTCCCCGTGTGGCGCAGCTCTTCATCGATGATCAACTCCATGGGGTGAAGCGCTCCTACGATCGAAAGGGTAATGTAACCGAGCTGCAATACGATAGGGGTCAGAGAGTGTGACCGAGAAGCTGTCCCTTTGCTGCTCGAAGTGCGGCCACGAGCAGTCGGAGCCGATTCTTCCTCTTTCCTACCGCGCTCTCTGTGAGATGTGTGACGCCCACTTGCACTGCTGCAAGGGTTGCAGCCACTACGCGCCAGGGCGCCCCAACGACTGCGAGGTCCCTGAGACCGAGCCTATCTCAGATCGTGAAATGAGAAACCTCTGCGATGCCTTCTCGCCAGCCTCCAACCTCCGCATTCCAGTTAAAGTGGATATAGAGGCGCTCGCTCGGAGGCTCTTTAAGGAGTAGAACCTCTAGTGATTCACGAAGTGCCAGCCGCCAGTAAAGAGGCCAAAACCTGCCGCTGCACAGTCGAGCGCATCTAGAGCGATCTCATCACCCACAGATTGGGCGACAATCTTGATCGGTACCTCGACCAAAGCAAAGCCAAACTCGCTAAAGGCACCAATGGGCCCATTAAAAGGCTCCTTCTTCTCTTCGTCTTGTGCTGTAGGATCACGCCTGGCTTTTACTTGACGGATAAGGTCTGCTGTCGCTCCGCACATCCAACACCACTTGCCTGCATTCAGTAGGTTTGTCTTAGCGCTCTCAAGGAGGTTGGCTATCCTGCTATTGGGTGTTAGGAAGCGAATAACGCCTTGAGCATAAATGAGTGTAGATAGGCTTGCAAAGTGTTGAACAAAGAGGCAGCACTGCCGAACATCCTCCCAAAAGTGGTGGTTGCATGGCTCCTCGACCCTCTTTAGGTAGGCGCTGTCTCCCTCAAGCTGCAACCTAGCTACGTCGCGAAAGAGTTTTGAGCCAGAGATCGTCTTCCTGACAAGGGCAGCTCCTGTAACGGTAGGTCCCAGGTAGGCGTGCGCTTTACCAAGGTAGGAGATCTGCCTAACATGGCACCACCTGCCACAAACAAGAAGCAAGAGAGCTCCATATTGGCCGATTCTGACCCCTCGCTCTACAAGGTTAACAGCGCTCCATGTCGGCCTGTGATTGATGGTTTGTGCAACCCTGTGAGGGGCTAGGTTGTCCATCTTTATTTCCTTGGGAAGTGGTTGATTGGATCTCTAACGGCTCCACGTGCGACCTTGTGGCCAGAGGCGAAGAAGAACAATGCCAGCTGATAGGGTGCCTAAGAGGGGCACAGATTCGTCGGCATGCTTGCATAGGCACGATGCCAAAGCAAAGCCCCAGTCAACTATGGCCTTTGGAAGATCTTCTTTATGCTTCGCATCGTTTATGGCTACATGACGACCTAACTGAATAGTTGCTCCGAGAACCCAGGTGGCCATGCTCAGGCCATCAATAAAGCGATGGCTGACCTTTAGGTCGATAAGACCCGTCTGCTCAACAAATAGTAGGAAAAGAGTTACATCGCAGATGCCAAAAGAAACTTTTTCAGCCGCGTAAGATGCGGAGAACTGACCATTTTCATGGATGAATTTTTTGTCGTAGATCTCTTTCGCGTCTGCAATGACATAGAGCGAGAGGAGACCATGTCTAAAGAATTTGAGCGACTGAATCCCCCTTGTCACCTGTGCCTGG
>JAKBAF010000119.1 GCA_021809305.1 bacterium | reverse complement strand
GGGACGTGATAACAAGGGGCTCAAAACAACAATTGCGACCTATCATGCCTCACCAGTTGCGCTGTCTCTCGGTGCGTCTGTGTTCGGCCGAGTGTCTTGGGAGGCGAGTGGGGTGGTCTATACGAATGGAAGAACAGGCGAGGTCGCGCCTAAAGATCTTCCTAAGGATATTCGCTTGCCACTTTAGGAGTAAGGTTTGTATAGGGGAGAAAAGGGCTATCGATGACCAAAAAATTTCGGCTTAAAGTCTATCGAGGAGTTCCGGGCAGCCAGTATTGGGAGACCTATGAGCTCGAAGAGCGCACTGGCTTAAATATTGTATCGGCACTCATGATCCTGCAGCGCAATCCTGTTACAATTGATGGGAGGCGCGTAACTCCGATCGCCTATGAATCGGGCTGTCTAGAGAATGTCTGCGGCTCCTGTTCGATGCTCATCAATGGCTATCCGAAACAGGCGTGTGCAGCCCTTGTGAGGCAGATCATCGAAACAACCAAAAACCCCGAGATCACACTTGCCCCCTTTACGAAGTTTCCTCTCATTCGCGACCTCATGATTGATCGCTCTGCGATGTTCGAGAACCTCAAAGCTATTTCTGGGTGGATTGAGGCGGATGCTACCTGGGACCATGGGCCTGGGCCCAAGATCACTCCTCATGAGCAGGAGGTGCGATATGTCCTTTCGACCTGCATGACCTGTGGCTGCTGTTCAGAGGGTTGTCCGCAGGTTAATGCGCACTCTGACTTTATGGGCCCAGCTCCCATTTCGCAGGCCCGCCTTTTAATGCCCACCCTACGGGTCACACTGAAAAAGCCAAGCGTCTTCACGCTCTTATGGGTGAGGATGGGGTCAATGCATGCGGTAATGCGCAGAACTGCCGTGAGGTCTGTCCCAAGAAGATTCCCCTTACTGAGTCGATTGCGGTTATCTACCGCGACGTCACCAAACAGTCCTTTCGTGACATGTTTAGCCCGGTTGATCGCGAGACTTAAACGATACGAGGGCCTCATCTTTTCAACGCCCACTTAGGGCGGGATAAAAAAAAGAGCCCTGCGTGCAAATCTTTGCTAAATATTCGCCTTGTTTGTGATAGTAGGAACTTCATTGCGAAGCAGCGCCTTGTACCCCGAGGGGGGAAGAGACGAGCGCCGTGCACATCCTGGGCCCTCCAGATAAGTCCGTGGGTGTGCATAACGTAAAACTCTCTTCCCCCCTCGGAGCACGAGGCGAGTAAAAAATAATATTAAGAGTTGTCTCTTACACCTCCTCTCTTCCAATAGACAGAGAATGGCACTGCCATGCTTAAGCTACCAACGCTTGCTGCGGCAAGCGGCAAGAGCGCCCTTCCTATTTGGCGGCTTTTCAAGCAGATAAGAGCTTCTCTAAATGCAAAATAGAGACAGAGTGTTAGCATTCCGCGCAATAAAGGCCGTGTAATATTCCAGTAGGTCGCTGGGAATCTACCCTCTCTCTTAAGAAGATAAGAGAGTGAGATGGGCAGAATGAAATCAATGACAACGGCTCCGAAGCAGAGAGAGAGGACAGTTGATCGGAGATTCGGCCTAAACCCATCGCGAGAAAAAAGCCTAAAGGTGGCAAAGGCGCCAAGAGCAAAGGCAGTAATTGCAAGTGGAGTGTTTTGAATTCGCTCTCGCCCCCGTTTATTCGATTCACCAATGATGTAATCTCTTACCACGATTCCAGAAGTTTTAACTCTCTCCATGACTCCTCACTCTCTAGCGCTTTTTGTAGCGCATGTGTTGCATCCTGCCCAAGCAGGCGTTGTAAAGATGGCCGATCCGATTGACCCAGTAGCCAGGGCCAGTGGCGGCTGGCGTGCTAATCGACCATAGGCTCTCTCTTTTAAGACGCCCTTCCAGCCCTCATTTATCAAGCCGATCCCATATATGATTAAGAGCGCCCGGCTTGCTGGTCGTAGCGCACTCGAGCAGACATCGGGCAATTCCCGCTCTCCGCAGATGAGTGTTGTGAACTCAAAAAAGGAGATAGATAGGCAGGTCACAACCCTCCATCTAAAAAAATCTCCGCGAAGCTCCTGGACCCTCAACTGCCATGCGGCCCCAATGGCTCCGAAGATAAAAAAAAGACTCTCAATGGGTTGCTGATTGCATCGTTCAGCTCCGCAGCCATCATTTCGTCCCGTGATCATCTTAGCCATTGCGTCTTGGATCAATTCCAATGCGCTCGCCATAGTGCGCCCTCCATTTTACATTAAGCGATTAGTTTAAATCTACTAAGAAGCGGAAGAGTTGTTTGTAATTTCAAATTCCTTAATTTCGTCCATAAATTTTTTTGAACTCTGTATAAAAATAGTAAGATCTCGAGAAAAAGTGGTTTCAAGGGAGTCTAAGAGCTGATCACGCTCAATCTCCACTCCTTGCTCAAGGAAGATTGAGGTTGCCTCTCTGCCCACGGCCTTAAGCTCCCTCTCGGTTGCGTTGACATTAAGCCCAATGCCCGCTGCTATCCCAAAGACCTCTTGGAGGTCCACAACCTCGACTAAGATGCCTGCGATCTTGCGTCCCCCAATTAGGAGGTCATTTGGCCACTTGATGGTTACGTGAAGGCCGAGCTCTCTTAGAACTTTTGCACCCGACAGTGCGAGCAATTGCGCAAGGAGGTGGAGGTCCTCTCGTCCTTTTTCAAGAAAGAAGGCAAAGGTAGCATAGAGGTTGCATCCGGGAGGAGAGACCCAAGGCCTGCCAAATTGCCCTCGCCCAGCTACTTGCTCATCCGCAGTTATAAGATGGAGTCTGCCTCGCGCAAGTTCGCTAAGATGGCTCTTAGCCCAGCTGTTCGTTGAATCAACAGAGCCGAGTGCGTGCCGTATTATTTCTACCACCTTGCCCCCTTTTTGGTGGCATGATAGCAGATTAGAAGCTGACGTAAAGCCCTTGATTTGAATCGACTAGGTGCGCAATACTAAACATTCATCGTTCGAGTAAACTGTGTGCTTTTGTTTTTAAGTAATTATGTTTGACTTCCGCCTCTTGCGCCGTATGGACTTTCGGGTTGTTCCGGTTATCATGGCTCTTATGCTGATCAGCTTGGTCACTATCTCCTCCCACACCCCCTGGGCGGTTGATGAAGGATTTTTTACCCATAGGGTGGCTCGGCAGCTGCAGCACTTTGTCATCGGTGCCATCGTCTTTGTCCTCTGCGCGGCGCTCGACTACTCTAAGATCCGCGAGATCACCTGGCCAGCTTATGCTCTTATGCTCATCGCCTTAGCTGGTCTCTTTTTTACAAGTGCCACCCAGTCCGTTCATCGCTGGTACAATATTCCCTTTATTCACTTTGCGGCCCAGCCCTCTGAGTTCGCGAAGCTCGTTGTTGTCTTTGCCCTCAGTTGGACCTTAGAGCGGTGTGGCTCTCAAGCGGGATCTATTCGGACGTGCCTATTTGCGCTACTAATTGTCTTCCTTCCCTTTCTTCTTATCCTTAAGCAGCCCGACCTTGGAACCGCACTTATTCTCTGGCCTATCGCCCTTGCCATCTTCTACTTTGGGGGGGTCAACCGAGTTCTCATACGATTTATGACCTTTTCCATGGGATGTGGCCTCCTCCTTGTTCTCTCTATCTTCCTCGGCCTCCTCTCTCATGAGACCCTGCGTCCTCTCGCCACAAATTTTGTGAAGGAGTATCAATACGAGCGGCTTAACCCCACAACCCACCATGGAAGGGCGGCTGCGATCTCCATCGCTCTTGGGGGGGTGCGAGGCTCTGGGTGGCGGCAGGCTGAATTCAGCGGACAGGGGTGGCTTCCAGAGGCCGCCACCGATTCAATTTTCCCCTCCTTTGGCGAGGAGTTTGGCCTCCTTGGGATGCTCGCCGTTCTAGCCCTCTATTATGCAATGGTCTACTTTGGGTTTCAGGCAACGGCTGTGGCCAAGGACCATTTCGGGCGGCTACTCTCAGCTGGGATCACGGTTTATCTCGCGATGCACGTTATTATCAATATCGCGATGATGTGTGGTCTCCTTCCGATTACAGGGGTCCCGTTGCCACTGGTGAGCTATGGGGGGTCATCCGCTCTAATGACCATGGCAGCTCTTGGAATTGTTCAAAGCGTCCATTGCCGGAGGTTTATGTTTTGATGGATAGCCACAACTTTCTCTTTATTGCCGGGCATTGGAAAGGCTCTGGAGAGATCTCCCTTGCAGAGAGCGAGGAGCCGCTGATCTTCACCACCCAATGGACAATTGAGGTAGCTGATTCTCGCATCTCCTGTACTCAGGAGATCGAGATAGAGGGTCTTCCCGAAAAGATGAGCAACGCCTATCTCATCACCCATCAAGGTCTCTCCCACTTCGATATCCAACTCAGCAACCCGCTCTTTGGCACAGTTGTTGGCAAGGGGCTCAAGGCTCCAAACTTTATTGCTTGGGAGTTCCGCGGCCTCCATGACGCTGGTTTTGATGGGTTTGAGAAGTACGATCGCCATCCAAATGGCCTCTACTCAATCCATGCCGAATACACATCGGGTGATCACTCGCGCACCGTTATTTCTGGCTCTCTCTGGCCGGCCTAACTCAGTCTCGTGAGAGTACTTCCAAACAAATAGTTTTCCGCGTCGTGGCTCTAAAACCAGGGCATAGGAGACTAGAGCGATCCCTCGAAGTGGGGTATCGGAGACTTAGAACAGGATGAATCTTCCAAGGGAAGATGCCCGGAGATCGTACAGCCTAACCCCGGGCTAGGGTGTGCGGTGTGTGCTTGCGCCCCCTCGATAGATTCATCCAATTCTAAGTCTCTTCTCGTTTACGGGCACAGGAGTGCCCGGAACCAAAGCAGCACAGGAATGCCGCACTCCATATCTGAATCTACTGCTACATGTTCGTATAGTAAGCTCAAATTTGGAGTGCGGTACTCCCGTACCGCTTTTATTTGCAGCACGCCTGTGCTGCTAAGACCGTTAACCACAGACTGCGGCG
>JAKBAF010000118.1 GCA_021809305.1 bacterium | reverse complement strand
GCACGAGCCCCATCCGGAGAGACGCGGAGGCCGCGATAAATTCACCTACCCCTAAGGCTCCAATGCTGATCAGGAGCAGATCGCACGAGACGCAGGTTAAAGCCATGGGAAGTAGATGCTGGCCGCTAACCCCCTGCCTAATCACAAAGGCATTTTGCGCCCCGATCGCAATGATAAGGCCTGCGCTTAATATGACCCCATCAAGGAGTGGCTGCCATGACATATTGAATGAACCCCTTTAAAGTAGGATCCATTTTAGACGAAATCTCTCCTTGCCGCAAGCCGGCATAAAAATTGATCTTGTCTGTCCCTTGCTACAAAAGGGAAGGAACTATAGTCTTTATTTCCACCCTAAATAAGGAGTCTCACGTGCTTCAAAAGAAAATGATTACCTTAGAGATGGCAAGCCGAATGGCCGATGCGGCAGAGGCCAAGGCGCTTGAGTTGAAGATCCAGATATCGATCGCCATCATCGATGAGAGCGGTAACTTAAAATACTTTCGCCGAATGGATAGGACAAGCTATGGGAGTGTTCGCATCTCACAGCTTAAAGGGCGAAGCTCTGCCAGCCTCCCCTTTTCAACCAAGGCACTCGGTGAGCGCAGCGCGGGATTGCCCGGAAATCCCTATGGTGGCGGCGCCATTCCCGACCTCCTTGTCCTACAAGGCGGCTTGCCAATACTCACCTCATCTGGCGAGCACCTCGGAGGCGTGGGGGTCAGCGGCGCCACCTCCGAACAAGATGAAAAGTGCTCACAGGCCGCCCTTGACGCCATTCGGGGTGAGCTCGCCTCTGATGGATAGCCCCGGAAAGATCGCTTCCATCTTTCCGGGAAGCAACTAACCTCCGCCTCTTACAACAAGTACATCCTCAGAAATTTTTGGGAGCGCTGCGAAGAATTTTGGATCGAGATCAAAAGATGCGCCAAGCACATCGTTTGCATAAGCACTCAAAGCCCCCGAAATCCCAATATCTCCAGGAAGCGAGCTGCTAAAGAAGACCGTCATGTGCAGCTCATCTCTGCCGATATTTTCAATATGGTGGAAGTAGCCACTTGGGATCGTGCTCGCTTGGCCGCGAGTGAGGGTGAACGTATCAACCTCCCCATCGGGGCTGAATACAGTAAGGCGCGCCTCACCTGCGACAACGTAATTAAGTTCGGTCCCATCAGGGTGCCAGTGTGGCTCTCGCACAGAGCCTGGGACCATGCGCAGGCTAACGAGTGAGAGATTTTGCGCAGCGGGAAAGGTATGCCGGTTGGCTACATGGCCCGTTCCGCCCGGAGCTGCGATCTGAGGGTTAGTACCGTCTAAGTTGATCTTATGTAAGCTCGGAATTGAGGCATGCGCGGGCTTTGTCACCTCTCTCTTCCAAGAGATCAAAGCGTCGTGCCTCTTTTCTAAAAGCGGCTCAAATGTAGTTTCGGGAACCCCAAAGGTTGAAGCAAGGACGTGCGCTGACATCGTGCAGAGCGCGGAGGAGAAGTTCTGCTCTTCCGGTGTTTCATGGCTAAAGCATAAGATAAAGTTGCTCTCCCCATCATTAATATTCTCGATGTGGTGGGTGATCCCTTTAGGAATATAGACAGCCTCCCCCTTATCGAGGGTCATCGTCTCGCAGATGTTCTGAGGGCTAAATAGAGTAACGAGCGCCTTCCCATCAACACAATAGGTGAATTCGTCGGCATTGGGATGCCAATGGGGCTCGCGGATACCTCCCTTTTTCAGATGAATGGTTGCAAGAGCAATCCGCTTCAACGCTGGAAATGTCGCAGCAGAGGCTAAAATGCGACTGCCACCAGCGCCCTCTCTTCTTAGCGATTCCTGCTGCATATCGATCTTGTGGTGGCTCATCACCGCTGTCGTCATCACTGCCTCCCTTTTTTTAAGTTTCAGCCAGTAATAGTCATTATTTTTTAGATTTTCAAGGATGTTTCGTAAGCTGTTGATTATAAACATGATCTGATTATGACCTTTGACTCGACTCAAGATCAAAAAAAATTTCAAATTTGTTGACGGGAATAAGCACCATCGCGAATCTGCCGAATGGGGGTGGTCCTATGGCCCTTCCTAGCTCTATAGGTGGTTGGATAAACATACGAGGTTGTTTTTATGGATCCCATTAATCTCTTCGAATATGAACAGGCGGCAAAGGAAAAACTGCCCCAAATGATCTTCGATTTCTATGCAGGCGCCGCTCACGACGAACTCACCCTGCATGATAACCGCGCAGCCTACGAGCGCATTAAGATAGCTCCAAGGCCACTTGTGGATGTTCGAGTGCGCGATCTTTCAACCACATTTTTGGGCCATAAGCTTAGCTTTCCCGTCATTGTTCCGCCTGTTGCTATGCAGAAAATGGTCGGCCCTGATGGCGAAGCAGCGACAGCGAGAGCTGCTGATGCGGCTCAAACCATTATGATCCTCAGCACCCTCTCCAATACCACCATTGAAGAGGTTATCAAAGCGTCGAAGCACCCTGTCTTCTTCCAGCTCTATATCTACAAGGACCGAGAGATGACAAAGAGCCTTGTCCAACGAGCAGAAGCCGCTGGCGCAAAGGCGCTTGTCCTCACAGTTGATGCCCCTCTTTGGGGTCACCGGGAGCGAGACCAACGCAACCACTTCCAAATGCCACCTGGCCTCTATCTTAAAAATATCACTAAAGAAGGAATGGAGGATCTTCCTAAAGGGGCAAAGGAGTCCGGGCTGGAAGCTTATACCAACATGTTCTTCGATCCCGGAATTACCTGGAAAGATCTAGAGTGGCTCCGCAGCATCACAAAAATACCCGTACTCATTAAAGGAGTAACCCGCGCCGATGCTGCTGTGCGTGCAATTGACCATGGCGTCTCTGGGATCATTGTCTCAAACCACGGCGGCAGACAGCTTGACACCTGCGTTGCCACAATTGACGCCCTTCCAAGTATCATTGACGCTGTTGCCGGAAGAGTAGACGTGGCAGTTGATGGCAACGTTCGTCGTGGGACCGATGTCATCAAGGCGCTTGCTCTTGGCGCCAAAGCTGTGCTCATCGGCCGTCCGATAATCTGGGGTCTTGCCGTTGCAGGTCAGCAAGGGGTCACAAACGTCCTTGAAATCTTAAGGAAAGAGTTCGATCTCGCCATGGCCCTGACAGGTTGTCGCAATGTTCGTGAGGTGACACGAGACCTTATCGCCCATCCACCACGCTACGCGCACCTCTGCTAGTTGAATCTCCGCTACATCAAGGGCCATTAGCCCTTGATGTACCTTCTCTCTTTAGCCCTTGCGCTCTTTGAGGGCCCGTGCAACCCCTTCACCATACTTTGGATCGACCTTGCCAAAGAGCTCGATCTGCCTCTGTTGAATTTTGGAATCCACACCAGCAAGGCTATCGGCGATATTGTGAAAGAGGCGCTCCTGATGGTCGGGATCAAGGAGGCGAAAGAGATCGCGAGGCTGGGTGTAGCAGTCCTCGGGGTCTGGCTTGTAGTGGCCAATGGGCCCTGTATAATTGGAGAGTGGCTCGGCGTAGGAGCTGTCATCAACCGGCCCTCCAAAGCTATTGGGCTCATAGTTCGGCCCATCACCTCCGTTATTATCAAATCGCATGCGACCATCGCGCAGATAGTTGCGAGCCGCTGCGGCATGAGGGCAATTAACCGGAAGGAGGTTCACATTACCACCCACCCGATGGCGCTGGGCATCGGCGTAAGCCATCGAGCGTCCCTGCAGCATCTTATCGGGCGATAGCCCTATTCCTGGAGGAAGGTTTGCCGGAGAGAAGGCTGCCTGCTCAACCTCGGCAAAGTAGTTTTTGGTATTGCGGTTGATCTCGAGAAGGCCTATCTCAATGAGGGGGTAGTCACGAAACTTCCACACTTTGGTGACATCGAACGGATTGACGTAGTACTTCTCTGCATCAGCCTCAGGCATAATCTGGACGCCGACCCTCCATTTGGGGTAGTTCTTCGCCTCGATCGCATTGAAAAGATCTCGCGTATAAAAGTCCGGATCAATGCCTGCTAATTGCGACGCCTCTGAGTTAGTTAGATTTTCAATCCCTTGGAGGGATTTAAAGTGAAATTTCACCCAAAAACGCTGCTCTTCGCAATTGATGAAACTAAAAGTGTGGCTCCCAAATCCATCCATGTGCCGAAAGGTGCTGGGAATTCCACGATCACTAAAGAGAATTGTCACTTGATGGAGCGACTCAGGAGAGAGGGAGAAGTAGTCCCACACCATCGTAGAGGAGTGTAGATTCGTTCGAGGGCAACGCTTCTGGGAATGGATAAAATCGGGAAATTTTAGTGGATCGCGGATGAAGAAGACAGGAGTATTGATCCCCACCATGTCCCAGTTGCCCTCTCGTGTATAGAATTTCAGTGCAAATCCCCGAACATCGCGCTGCGTCTCTGCAGACCCTCGCTCTCCCGCAACGGTTGAGAAGCGAGCAAAGACCTCGGTCGCCTCTCCCTTTGTAAAGACCTTCGCCTTCGTGAAACGCTCTATATCGCTTGTTGCCGTAAAGACCCCATAGGCGCCCGCGCCCTGTGCGTGAACGACACGCTCCGGGATGCGTTCGCGATTGAAGTGGGCTATTTTTTCAAATAAATGTACATCATATAGCGTAATAGGCCCTTGGGGGCCAGCCGTGATGGAGTTCTGGTTATCGGCTATGGGCACGCCCGCAGCCGTTGTCATAATATCGGGCTTCTTGCCATCCATCACCACCTCCCCAGCAAAAATAAAGAAATTTAATCATTCACATTCGTTTTTTTGGAAGAGTAGTACCCTCTTCGGAAAAAGTCAATGAGATGGAGGATTAACAAGAGGAGAGAACCGCTGGATTAGGGAGTGCGATCTGTACCGAATTGTTCGAAAAGATGCCGAGAGCCATCATGCCGCTGCAGACTGCCGCTAACAGTCTTCGCAGCACGGGCGTGCTGCAAATAAAAGCGGTACGGGAGTCCGGCACTCCAAATTTGAGCTTACGGCACGAATATCTAGCAG
>JAKBAF010000117.1 GCA_021809305.1 bacterium | reverse complement strand
CAACCACACGGCTCAGATCACTGTCGCTGCAAAAGAGAGTCCGCTCGCAATTGGAATTGGAGAGCGAGGGATCTTTATCTCATCAGATGTCAACGCCTTTCCTCAAGAGATTAGAGAGGTTCTCTTTCTCTCTGATGGGGAGATGGCAATTATTAGCGCCGATACCCTCGAGCTCTTTAACGTGCAGGGGCTGCCACTCAAACGAGAAGCGACGCAGCTGAGCGGCCCTCAGGAAGAGATCTCAAAGGGCTCCTATCCTCATTTTATGCTTAAGGAGATCTTTGAGCAGCCTGCAACAATCCGCGCTGCACTAAAGGGTCGGCTCTCATGCGATGGAGCAGACGTAGTCTTTAATGAGTTAAAGCCGCTTTTGCCCCGTCTTCATGCTTGCGAGAGGCTGCTCATCATCGGTTGTGGTGGCGCCTGGCATGCAGGACTTATCGGAGCAAAGATGGTTGAGGAGATCGCTCGCACCCATGCGCAGTGCGTTGTCGCCTCTGAGCTTCGCGGATGCGATACGCTCTGCGATGCTAAGACGCTTGTTGTGGCTATCAGCCAGTCGGGCGAGACGGCCGACACTCTAGGAGCATTGCGAGAGCTCAAGGGGAAAGGAGCCCTCGTTGTTGCGCTCTGCAACGCCCCAAGCTCTACCTTAACGCGGGAGGCCGATGCGACACTTCTCCTACGTGCAGGCCCAGAGATTGGCGTGGCATCAACTAAAGCCTTTACAAGTCAGATCGTTCTTGGCGCGCTCCTTGCCCTCTACTTTGCAAAGCTAAAAGAGATCGATCCAGCTAGACGAAAAGAGTTCGGATCTGCGCTCCTGCGTCTGCCAGAGCAGGTCGAAGCCCTCCTCCGGGCGCGCCAAGAGATTGCGCGAATTGCCAAGAGTTGCGCAGGTGTTGAGAGCAGCATCTTTTTGGGGCGCCGCTACATGTACCCAGCAGCTTTAGAGGGGGCCCTCAAGCTCAAAGAGATCGCCTATATCGATGCGAATGCCTATCCGGGTGGTGAGCTTAAGCACGGCCCTCTTGCCATTGTTGATAAGAGATCCTTGGCTATCGTCTGCTGCGCAGATAAAAAAATTCTTGATAAGACGTGCAATGCGATAATGGAGGTCAAAGCGCGTGGGGCAAAGGTCATTGCACTTGCTCAAGAGGGGTGCGATGTGGTCTCTGCACTTGCCGATGAGGTCATCTGGCTCCCCCCCCAAAATGATCCATTATCCACAGTACTAACGACCGTTGCTCTTCAGATATTTGCCTACGAGGTGGCCAATGCGCGTGGAGCTGAGATCGATCAGCCGCGCAATCTTGCAAAGGCCATTACCGTTGAGTAGTAGGTTAGAGGTTTGTTGTTGTGAATATATGCTAAAATTGGCATGATGGTGCCATGAAGCCTTTGAAGTGGGTCGGTTCTTCTTTGAGCGATCTTCAATCGTTCCCCAAGCTAGTTAGGGTGTCCATAGGTTATGCTTTGGATAGGGCTCAAAGAGGGGGGAAAGTTGATTACGCAAAACCTCTAAAGGGGTTTGGAGGCGCTGGCGTTTTGGAGGTCATTGAGGACTACCAGGGCGATACTTATCGTGCAGTTTATACCGTTAGACTGAAGGATGTGGTGTATGTGCTCCATGCCTTTAAGAAGAAGAGTAAGCACGGAATCGCAACTCCAAAAGGCGATATGGATCTCGTTCGAGAGAGATTGAAACGAGCTCTCAGCGAGTCTGAGGATGGGTAAAAGCATGGCAAAAGATAAAAAAAAATCCATCGAATTCGAAATTATCGAGGGCAGTGGTAATGTTTTTGAAGATCTTCAGCTTGCAGATGCTGATAAGCTCTTAGCTAAGTCAGAGTTGGTGGGGCGCATCGCGGACATCATTAAGCAAAGGCGACTTACCCAAGCTCAAGCGGCTACAATTCTTGGAATAGATCAGCCAAAGGTATCTGCTTTGCTTAACGGAAAGCTGGGAAGGTTCTCATTGGACCGACTATTTCGCTTTCTCTCTCTCTTGGATCAAGACATCGAAATTGTCGTTTGCCCAACTAGACGGCACCATCCTGGGAAAATCGCGGTTTCAGCAAAGTCTAAATAATTTTACTTCACACAGCGGCGCCTAATTCTCGACGATCACAGTGAACGTATGGGAAACTCAGCTTAGCGTCGCATCCCTTATGCTTCTCTTGAAATAAATTCACCCATTTGCTATAATCAGCTCATTGTTAAAATGAGATATTTATGATCTGTTCTTTCTTTGGGCCTCTCACTCTCCATGCTCGCTATCGCACGTAGTGTGCGATGTTCCTCTTTTTATCTTTCACTCTCCATCGACCCAAAAATAAAAAGAGGAACTCTCCATGGCTACTAGCATCGTATCAAAAGAGAGAGAGGGCGGCCTGCTTGGCGGGACCCTCCTTGTTGCAGGGACAAGCATTGGCGCTGGCATGCTCGCATTGCCCGTTCTCACAAGCGCTGGCGGCTTTCTTCCAAGTATTGTTCTCTACTTTCTCTCGTGGATTGTAATGACCTTTACAGGCCTTCTCTTCCTTGAGCTCTGTCTCTGGATGGGAAAAGAGGCCAATATCGTTTCCATTGCCGAGCGCCTTCTTGGCTCAGCAGGGAAGGTCATAGCCTGGGTAATCTACATCTACCTTTTTACTTCATTTACGGTCGCCTACCTCTCCGGGAGCGGCCAGATCATTAGCAGCTTGTTCGGACGTGCCTTACCGGAGTGGACGGCTGTCTGCCTCTTTGTTCTTCTCTTCTCACCCCTAGTATTTGTTGGCGCGCGTGCTGTTGATAAGGTAAATATTGTTCTCGTTGCTGGCCTTGCAGTTGCTTACGTCAGCTTTATCGTTCTAGGTCTGCCCCACATAAAGGGGGTCTTCCTCACTCGTGTTGACTGGTCGGCCTCTTTTATTAGCCTTCCTGTCATCCTCGGCTCTTTCGGCTTTCAGGGGATTATTCCAAGTCTAACAAGTTACATGGGGCGTCGAGCTACAAAGATTCGACTTGCCATCATCCTTGGAACGACTATCCCTTTTCTTGCCTACACTCTCTGGGAGCTTGTGATTCTTGGCATCGTCCCTCTCTCAGGATCAAACGGGCTCGCTGTTGCCTTAAGGGAAGGATCGACAGCTGTTGCGCCTCTTAAGCACTTTCTTGCAGCTCCTTGGATCTATGTTGCGGGCGAGTTCTTTGCCTTCTTTGCTTTAACAAGCTCGTTTCTCGGGGTTACGTTGAGTTTTCGCGACTTTCTTGCCGATGGACTGCGGGTTCAAAAAAATGCCCGTGGTAGATTTATCCTCTGCCTAATGATTTTTGCCCCCACAACTTGTATTACACTCATAAATCCCCGCCTCTTCCTCCTTGCGCTGCACTATGGAGGGGGTATTGGAAGCGTGCTACTCCTTGGTCTCCTGCCTCTGCTTCTTGTCTTTGCCCTCCGCTACCGCCAAAGGGTAGAGCCCGGCCGCTACGAGGTGGGTGGAGGAAAGCCTGCGCTTGTTGTCGCGGCGCTCTTCTTTATTGGCGCTCTTGCCGCCGAGGCATTTTAACGCCTAAGATAGGCGCTCTAAGTAAATCCTATTTAGAGCGCCTTGTTGCCATTTGCCTAGAGAGGGCAGGGCATTCAATTAGTTAAGGAGCTTCGTAGATATGCCAGAGCGCAGAAATAAAGTAATTTTCTTGTTAGCAAGGGCTCTGCGCACCCTCCTTCGCGGGCATTGTCTGCCCCACCCTGCCGACAGTGCCACGAAAGACCCATAATTCAGTTGATTTTATAGATAGTAGCACTTAAAATAGTTTAAATAATTGGAGCTTGGGAAATTGGCGGAAGCAGTTGGCAATGTTAATGTAGGACGCTCTTCATTTAGTTTCCTTCCCACGTACAAGGAGGCGGCGCTATCCCTTGTCATTGGGACAGCGGTTGGGCTCGTTCTACATTATTGGAAGAAGAGGCCCACCGATCGTGCCCTCTCGGGTGCTTGTCTGTCGGCTGGGGTAGTCTACGCTTGTGCCAAGTTCTACGCCTATCTCACTACTTTCACACCGCCCGAGGGAGGAGGGCCTCCCTCGATCCCAGCAAGAAGAGAGCTTCCCTCGCCTTTCAATCAACCTCTCGGATTTGGACTCTTTCACTCCCATGAAGGTTGCCGCAAAGAGATTCAGACGGGCGCCCGTGTAATGCCCGAGCTTGTGGAGCTGGTAGCCATCTTTTGTGATGATAAGACGATACTCAATCTTGCCGCCACCTGCCACCTCTTCCTCCCTCTGGCAAGCAAGCCCGAAATTTGGCATGAGCGGATTTTAAAAAGGTGCGGACCCTCGCTTACTGAGTGGTTCTCGAAATCGGAGGTTGTTGCAACGGCTAAGAGTCAACGAGAGCTAGCTCAGTTGGAGCGTCAGCTTGTCCAGCCTACAAGGCTTCCTGTCCCACAGCAGCTGCGGCAGATTTCACGTAAGAAGGAGGCTAAATGGACGTCTGCAACAGAGAGAAATGCGTTCTGGAATTGGGATAGCCCATTAGCTCGCTCCTCCGTTTCTTTTAGAACGGATGAGACGGAGTGGCGCCTCACCTGGTCTTACCCTGATGGGCATCTTGCTCTTACGCTATTGCAAACCGATATCGAGGAGTCTCATTTGATACCGGTTCCAGGAGTGAACCCAACACAGGTAGTTGGCTATCTTTGGGTTAGGGGTGATTCGGGCCGAGATGTGAGGGTGATCCTTGCTATCTGTGAGCAAAATTCAGATAGAGTGGGTAGTGAGACTACTCTTTACCAGCTGGGCCGTCTGTTCCTTACTTTGACTCCCCTTAGAAGCATTTGGGCTGTCCACGATTCCGAGCTCCAGATTGTTCAAAGGGGCGATAGGGAGGTGATCATTCTCAGAGGTTGGAATGCGTATCAAGTGACGGCTCGTCTGTACGCTTATGATCCATTCCAAGCCGAGGAAAGCGCCCTTAGTAGTGTCATAGACCTCCCAGGCGCTCCCCGCTGTTTGAAGTCCCTAGAGCTTAAAAAG
>JAKBAF010000116.1 GCA_021809305.1 bacterium | reverse complement strand
CGACCTCTCTTTCTCAGTGGGAGGCCATTTCGGCAAGTGCCGCCTCCCTTGGTGAAATTCGCTTAAATCACCCCTGGGAGCACCACGCCCTTCATGATGAACTTGCCCGTCTATCGGATCACCTGCGCGTGCGGCGCGATTCTCTTCACTTTGCGGAGATCTCTGCTAAATGGCGCGAGGCCCTTGCAGGTTTGCATGGCAAGCCGGTTGTGGTGGCTAATGACGTAGGACCACGACTCCTCTTCGATACCTCCCTAGCTCTCTCTCGGATGGAGCAAGCGCCACCTGAATTGCATGTTACCAAGCATTCCTCGCTAAAAGGCGATGATCTCGATCAGGTATTGGACATTTTACAGGAGTCTTTTGGTGAGGTTACCTCGGATATGAGAGATCGTCGATGGAGCTCCTACCAAGCCGATATACCGGATCGCACCCTGCTACTTGCAAGAGATGAGACGAACAAGGTCGTGGCTATGGTGGTCTACTCTCAGAACGAAGCGGAGCCAGATCGATCGCCCCTAATGTCCTGTCTTGTCAGACGAGCCTCTCACGCAAGATTTGGGGTCTTCGACCTCTTTAAGGGCGTCTCAAACGAAGTATCCCTTGTCAGGGAGGCTCCCTACCTCTTTTGCGATGTAGATCCCAAAAACAGGGCGGCACGGCGCCTTTATGAGGCGGCGGGTTTTCAGGCGACCTCTTCAACAGCTGAAAGAGTCTGTATGAGGGCCACTAGCAAGCAATTCCTATCGAAATCAAAAGCAGTTAATTGAATTTCGTTTTAAAAAATTATTAATTTATATATAATTAAAGATAATATAAATTAACGGGATGGTTGTATGGAGTGCATAGAAGCTTGGGATACATGTAAAAAGTATGAGCGGCCAATTCTAGTCTCGCTTCCATTGGCCTCATACGGATTTGTGATGGTCATCTTTCGTGAAAGGCTCTCCAAAATTCAGCAAGCCATTCTGGCAACGGGCGGGAGCCTCTCAGCGATTGTCGTCTGCTGTTTTACAGCGCCCAAAGAGGCTGAAGAGGGCGGCTTAGAACCCATCTTGCCCCCTGTATACAAACGTCGAGAAGAAGACTATCAGCCAGGCCGTCCGCTGGCGAGAACGTTTTTTATAGCACTACCCCTCCTTTGCGCCTTGGCGATAATGATGAAACTACAGGATCGCCTCCCAAGGAGCCAGAAGGTGATGCTGGTTGGCGCCGGGGGCCTCTCCTCTGTCGTTCTCTACTGCTTTGTAGTTCCATCGAAAAAAAGGGCGGCGGTGGGCGATGATTTTGCATTAGTTGTTGGTGAAGAGAGAGGAGAAAGAAGAGCCCCGGGGTCAGCTCTCCTGGGTTTCATGGCTAATATCTTAGAAAATAAAGAAAATTTCACTCTCTTATGGCATATTCACGAGCTTCAGGAGCGGATCTCTTCAGTAGATGAGCTGGAGTTTTTAAATCGGCCCGCCTACCTTTTTTGTCTCCTTCAGATGGGAAAGGTCTCAGACTATCTAAGGTCAAAGATCATAGAAGATGGGGAAGCCATTCAGGCGAATCATGGAAAGCGCCGCAATGGTGGTACTTACTGGAATTCAGTTAAAGTGGCGTGGGAGGAGAGTTTAGAAGGTCTTCGTGGTAAGGAGATATGCTTTCAATCGGGGGCTCCCTCGAATCAGTTCGAGTCAATGCAGCCTCTTCACCGTCTAGATATGGCTCCACAGAAGATGGATCTCTCCATAAAGTCGCAAGACTTCCTGACACTAGATGAGAAAGAGCAAATTGCGCAGCTTATTGAAGAATCGGAAGGAATAGAAGTTAACATCTTCCAGGAAGGGCGTTATTTGATCGCTCGAGGGGATAAAATTAGTGCAGTTGAAGGGGGTAAATACACTGAAAAAGAGGGCCGCATTCAGGCTGTCTTCAGGCTCCCTAAAGAGAATCAAGGTGAGCTTGTGCCTATAGAGATTTTGGGGGTAGCGTCAACCTTCCCACTCTCTGACGCCAACAGTTTTTTAAGAGATGTTGCGCGGGAACTACCCGAGCTTAATGCTGCCACCGAATGTTCCTCTTCTTCGGATGATGGTGACCCCACATCGAGACGCCTTCTCTTGAGCCTTTTTGGCTTCCAGCGGGAAGAAGGCTCGAACCTATTTCGATTAACCTTGAAAGGCGACTAACCAGCTCTTGCAAGAGGGAGGCCACTCGCGCTAATGTAATCTCATGTCTACGCGCAAGCTCATTGTCGTCAAACTCGGGACGAGCACCCTAACAGATGAGAACCACGCCCTCTCTCGCCCGCGGATGCTGGAGATTACGCGCCAGCTCGTCCTTTTGCGGCAGGAGGGGTTTGGGGTGGTGGTTGTCACCTCAGGGGCGGTCTCAGCTGGTCGCGAGGTCATGGCCAAAAAGAGGTCGGATCGCTCCCTTCCACTGAAACAGATGCTAGCTTCCATTGGCCAGGTGCGCCTTATGCACCTCTGGTCGGAGTTCTTTGCCAACTACAGGGTGGTGGTTGGGCAGGTCCTCTTATCTCGCAGCGACTTTGTTAACCGAGTCCACTACCTGAATATTCGAGACACCCTTCTAACCCTCCTCTCCCACGGCGTCATCCCCATTGTGAATGAGAACGATGTGGTTGCGGTGAAGCGGATGCGCTTTGGCGATAATGACACCCTCTCAGCCCTCGTAGCCAACCTAATTGATGCCGACCTCCTCGCTTTGATGACCGATCAGGAGGGGCTCTTTACAGCCGATCCGCGCCTCGACCCAACAGCTAAGCTCATACCCATTGTGGCGAAGATTGAAGAGGGCCATCTTCTGGCGGCAACGGGCTCTGGAACAGCCGTTGGTACAGGTGGGATGGCAACGAAACTGACGGCTGCAAGGCTTGCTGTCGAGAGCGGCACAGAGGTGGTGATCGCCTCCTCCTTGGCGCATGACAGCATCATCCGGGTCGCTCATGGCGAAACGATGGGGACAAGGTTTGTGGCGCGCCACCAACCCTTGGAGAGCCGCAAGCGCTGGCTTCTAGCTGAGGAGCCCCAAGGTGGCATTATCATCGATCCTGGAGCTGAGCTTAGCTTAAAAGCGCGAGGATCGAGCCTTCTGCCAAAAGGGGTTGTCCAGGTGGTGGGGACATTTAATCGCGGCGCACTTGTTGATATCCTCTCAAATGAGGGGCATCGAGTGGCCGTTGGCCTTGCCAGCTATTCAAGTGAGGAGCTTGAGCGAATTATAGGCCTCCATTCAAAAGAGATCGAGAAGACCTTGGGCTACAGCCGAGGGGATGAGGTGGTCCATCGCGACCAATTAACGATGATGAGGCAGAGTCATGACAAGTCTGAGTGATATTGGCAAGCGGATCAAAGCGGCAAGCCTGCTTGTAGCTGGGACCCACTCCGAACGAAGGGAGGCGGCCCTTCTGCGTCTTGCGGATCTTATCTTAAGCCAGCAAGAAGGGCTACTTGAGGCCAACCGAGCGGATCTAAAGGCGGGAGAAGCTGCAGGGTTGACACCCCCTCTACTCGATCGGCTCAGCCTTGAGGGGAGGCTGGAGGCTATTGGGGCTGATGTGCGCATGGTAGCAGCGCTAAAAGACCCCATCGGCGAGGTCTTTGAGAGCTTCGAGCGGCCAGATGGACTCAAAATCTCCAAGCATCGAGTGCCAATCGGCGTCATTGGCGTGATCTATGAGGCGAGGCCCAATGTCACAGTCGACATCGCAGCTCTTGCGATCAAAACGGCAAACGGCGCCCTCTTGCGCGGGGGTAAGGAAGCCCTTCTCACTAATATGGCCTTTGCGAAGCTCATCACACAAGCGCTTGTTGAGGAGGGGCTCCCATCCGATCTGATCCATCTCATTGAGACGCCCGATCGCGCGGTGATTGAGGAGCTTTTGCGCCTTCATCACTATATCGATCTGATTATCCCTCGAGGAGGGGCGGCCCTCCACGCCCTCTGCCGTGAGAAGAGCACCATTCCGGTGATCACAGGCGGAATAGGTGTCTGCCACCTCTTTGTCGATAGCGAGGTGGAGTGGGAGGGGGCGTTTAGGGTCATCAGTAATTCGAAGATCCGGCGACCCTCTGTCTGCAATGCTCTAGAGACCCTACTTGTCCACTCTGCAATTGCTGTGGAGTTTATCCCAGCTATTGCAGCAACGCTTCCTCAGGTAGAGTTCTCCTGCGATGAGAGGGCGTTTAAGCTGCTTTCAGGGCAAGAGGGGGTAATGGCTCAACTCGCCCACCCGAGCGACTGGGATCGCGAATGGCTCTCTCTTAAGCTTGGCATTAAGGTAGTTGATGGGATCACAGAGGCCATCCACCATATTGGCCGCCATAGCACGGGCCACAGCGATGGTATTCTTACCGAATCGGTGCAAAACGCTGAGCGATTTGTGAGGGAGGTCGATTCAGCAGCCGTCTATGTCAATGCAGCGACCTGCTTTACCGATGGCGCTCAGTTTGGACTTGGCGCTGAGGCTGCCGTTAGCACTCAAAAGATTCATGCGCGCGGCCCCCTCGGCCTGAAGGAGCTGACAAGCTATAAATGGGTGGTCCAGGGTACTTACGCGACTAGATCGTAAGGTGGGTATCGCCAAGCGAGGCGTGGACGTACTCTGCCCGGCGCATCCCGATGGCGTCGTGAGGGATGTCCTCTGTATACTCGCAGACAAGATGGGCCCTGCGAGAGGTGATGAGCAGATCGTTTAGCACGGCATGAGAGGTCCCTTCCACCCACCCCAGATCGAGGCCGAGCTTGATGAGGCTTAAGGCTCCCCATGTCTCCACCGCCTCTAGCTGGTAGGAGTGGCGCAATAGGCCAAAGGCGCGTCCCACCCGATCCTTGATCTCGGTATTCTTTCCGCTACCAAGCTCAACGCGCATCGCCTTTTCAGCAACAATTATTTTGAGGGCGTGGGTGCGTATCAGCTGGAGGATCTGCTCCTCTGTCACACCTAAAGTTGAGCGGTTCTGGATGACGAGGATATCCCCGATGATCTCGTCTGTGGCCCCCTGAATGCTCATCGCTTCGATC
>JAKBAF010000115.1 GCA_021809305.1 bacterium | reverse complement strand
TGATTTTGACCGTCTATCGCTAATTCTTCCATCCCTCTGCCCCATCAATTAATTGTATTATGATATTAATCATAACGATCAGGTATTTAGATAAATTAAAGGAGGTTCGCAATTTTTTTACAAAAACCACACTTTAAGACGCACAACTATCGCATCCGCTTCCGTTTAGGCCGGATTGATTAAACAAAGAAAAGCTGAGAATCTAGAACGGCTTCTGCTATCTAGGACTTTCCTGTTACGATCTGTATTTCAGATAGTTTATTTTTGATTTTTTCACACATAACGATTTTCACCCATTCTTTTGTCCCATCATATATGCATTCTAAATCATCCAGATCAAATTCCATTTCATTATCAGCCGATTTAAAATCAATTTTAAGCTCAAGACCCAATAAAATCGTGTTATCAATTCTATTTAGACGTTCTTGCACTTCAGCTACTCTACGGCCAAGTTGTTTAGCGCTTTTGGCTGTATCTATCCCATTTAGAAGAGCTACAAATTTTGCCTTATCTTCCGCAATAATGACGGAAATGTCCTTCCGCTCGATAGGAGTAGGAGAGCTTATCCTATTGCGCACTGCAGCCACTATCTCTTCAAGAAGGCCATAAATAAATTGCCCTATGTGAAAACACCGCTGATCGGCTAGCGCTATTGCGGCCTTTCCTGAAGGTTGCTTCGTGTGATATTCAGATTGAATCGAGTGGTTTTTGCGGTCTAAACTAGCTTTCATCTTTCCACCATAGACATACTCTCGTTGTGTTATTAATTATAAAAAACGACTGTTTAGATAGATTAAAGAGCATCAACAGGCAGGATTTTTTATATAAAAATAGCAGTTGCGATGCCCATGTTGTTAAAGACAAAATCCCGCCAGAAACTGGCGGGATTTTTTAGATTGACGATTAAAAATGGAATTGAATACTTCAGCTCTCTTCGCTTCTCCCTACTGCTTTCGATTGATCCTCTGACCCCTTATCAGTTCTGTCCTGAATGACAGTATTCAACATTCCAATCTTGCTCTTCGAATATTGCTGACAAACCTCATCAACCCTCTTCGAATCAATTTTGCTTACGTTTGTGAGTAGGCCTGCCTCTAACTCGGACTTAATCTCTTTGAAAGATGCATCTAACTCTCCGCAGCACAAATGAACTTCAGCTACCTTTTTATAAAATTCCTCGTCTGTAGCGCTACTGATTTCCCTAAAAATCGATTGGAATTTCGATTCATACCCGTGAATAACATCAATTGTTCGCTCTTCAATGCTTGTTGTTTCAATTTCAGCCATCTGAATTTCGCCAGAGACCTTATCGTATGAGCCGTTAACCCTCTGATCAAGATTCGAGGCAATGCGGCCACGTTGAGAGGTAGTCCCCTCCTCAGGCCGATAACTTTGCACCACAGAGCTCTTGTTTACTTGATCAGCACTTCTACTTTTCTCCATCTTTTACCTCCATAGTTATTATATTACTATTAAATAATAACATTAGATTTATTATGGATAATAAAGATCGTAAAAAACGCTGTTCTACCCTCTTTGCTGAGCACTAACTGCAGCTTAGCGGGTGTAGGATGCAGATCACACATGCGTAGAAACCCACCCATACCCAATGCCGTCAACTTAAAGAAAGCTGTATCGTTTTTGCAAAAATCGCGGAAGCGCTGAAAGTGCTGGCAGCCCCGTGTGCAGCGAAAGGCCGGAGGCCTGCAGTGGAACGCGGGGTTAAATGGCAGTAAATAAATAAGCTGCGGCAGCAGCGGCAGATAACAAAAGCTTGATTACAAACAACATATTCAGCCAGTAGGTTCGATTCGTAAATTAGATTAAACGAACTTCTGGAGCCGTATCGGTTTCTGTCGTCGCTACCGCTACTCCTTTCCTAGGATTCACGAGACCCCACGTTCCGAGGGCCTACCGGCCTTACTCCACGCGGGGCTATCCACGATCATCGCTACCGCGATTTCGGATCTCAACCCCATGTGACGTCAAACACCGTCGAAGGCGGAAAGAGATCATACAATTGCCTTTAAGTTAACGGCATTGGGCTATCCACTTAACCGCTACCGCGGTTTAAAACGGAAAGCCAGATTGGCCGGTTGGAAATAGAAGAAAAAAAGGAGCCTTGCACCGCATGGCACAAGGCTCCTCTTCTTTTAGAAAGCCGCTCGAAGCGAACTCTTAAAAGCGTGTTAAAGCTCCCCTAAATGGAGAGCTTTAACGCAATTGATCTAGAAATTGGCTCCGATCGAGAAGAAGGGGCCACCGATTCCGAAATTCCCAGTAGTTGCAAGCCCGGGTATAAAAAGAAAGCTAGAGACTGTGTCGAAGCTAAATTCCATAGCCACACCAGCTTTTACATTCCATTCGATGCCATAGCAGCAAGCTGAATACTCCACCCCGGCTCTTGTATCGATTTGATAGAAGAGGCGCGAGACGTTGTGCCATTGAAGCCGAATAGGGTCAACGACAAAGGATGGGTCAAGAGCCGCCTGAGCAATCTCTTGCTCTTGCGCACCCTCTAAAGCAGGAACCCTCTCATCGCCGAGAACAGCAGGACTTGCATCCTCATTGCCATTGATAAGCACTGATTCCAGCAAAAAGCCGTTAGCGCAAAGCGTCCTATTGCCAAAGAGCATGGAAGCTGCAAGTTGACCAAAGAGGCTAAAGCCGCATGGAAGAGCGTACTCTCCTCGAATACCAATCCGAGGTCCGACTCCATTAAACTCACTCTTTGTTCTAAGAGCAAAGGTATCGCCTGTATTGAGAGCGTAACCTAACCGATCCCTCTCACGGACCTGCACATAGCGCAAACCCCCAAAAAGGAAACCGTCTAGACAGCGGCAATGCGCTAGCAGGTGGCCAGCTTCAAGATCTGCAGCCACGTAGCGGCTTCCAAGCTTTCCTTTGGCCAACGCAAGCGTTGTATCAGCTGGAATGTCTACGAGACTAGTTGGACTTTGGAACCCTTGGCCACTGATAGAGCGGGTGTGGTGCCCTTCGACCCAGATAAGGCCTGCTCCAACATAGCCGCAACCTTCGGGGAACCAGTAACGGCCAATCCCTTGGTAGCCAAGTCGGTATCTAGCAAGCAGTGTCTCATTTTCAAGATTTTCTTGATTGCCTGAAAATGCAAAGCTCTCAAGATCACTCTGAGGCTTCCAATAGAGAAAAGAGAACTCCCCTTCGAGTGACCCACCGCAGGGCAGGGGCCAAAGAGAGAGAGCGTGTGCCTGACCTCCAAGGGAGAGGCAGGTAAGCAGAGAGACGACTAGTAGTCGCAGCGATTGTCGCACAATGTACTCCTTCGTTTGAGGTTCCATTTACCGGGGCTCACAATAGCTCTAGCGCCGATTTCTTGGAACAGATTTCGCTTACGGTACGGCCTCAATGGGTTAGAGCGGCTCTCACACCTCTCTCAACCGGATTCCCGCAAGATGAGGAGAGAGCTCCCCTCTACAAGCCTATAAAACTGATTAATTTCTCATGCTTGACCTCAATGGCCCCCCGTAAGGTATTCTATCTCCTTTTTATCCTATGTGATGCCGATGAACGAATGCCTCTTCCTAGCCCATACGCTCCTTGTCTTCTTCTTCATTCTCTTGGCCCTGCGCCTTGGGAAGGAGGCGCTTACCGCCGCCTGTGCCCTCACAGCTATCGCCGCCAACCTCTTTGTCCTCAAACAGATCAACCTTGCCGGCCTCTCTGCCACCTGTAGCGATGGCTATGTTGTCGGCAGCATGCTAAGCCTCAACCTTCTACAAGAGCGCTACGGAGGGGAGGCCGCTGCTAAGGCGATGGCTACAACCTTTCTTGCTATACTCTTCTTTGCCCTCTTCTCAGCCCTCCACCTCGCCTACATCCCTCACTCCCTCGATACGATGGATCCCGCCTATCAAACAATTCTTACCCCCTCTCCTCGCATCGTTGTCGCTTCCTTTGCGGCGTACCTGATCTCCCAATT
Source organism: bacterium (assembly GCA_021809305.1). GTDB lineage: Bacteria > Chlamydiota > Chlamydiia > Chlamydiales > JAFEGQ01 > JAKBAF01. Next base: position 1,207 of record JAKBAF010000115.1, on the reverse strand, counting down.
TGCCAACCTCTCCCTCTTTGCTTTAATTAAGCGACATTTTAGCCAGTGGCCACTCGCCCTCCGCAACCTCATCGCCCTCCTTCCGGCACAAGTAATTGATACTTTTATTTTTACACTCATCGGGCTCGTTGGTCTTGTCGCCTCCATCACACACGTCATGGCTATCAGCATCGCCATCAAGTGGCTAGCCATTGTGACCCTTGCTCCACTGACAGCTCTTTTGCGAAAGGTAGGATCCTATGACAAACTTCCGCTTTGAGCTTCTCCACGTCTCAGAGCGCTCCCGAGCCAGGGTAGGCCGCATCCACACCCCTCACGGCGTAATCGACACTCCAGGCTTTGTCGGCGTTGGAACCAATGGCACCCTAAAAGGCGTCGATAATGCCCTCACCTCCGCTGCCGGCCTCCAGCTCATGTTCTGCAACACCTACCACCTCCTTCTCCAACCAGGTACTGCGCTCATCCGCGAGGCCGGTGGCCTCCACCGCTTTATCAACCGCTCCCTGCCCATCATCACAGACTCTGGCGGCTTCCAGGTCTTTAGCCTCGCCTATGGCTCTGTTGCAAGTGAGCTTAAGTCTCAGGGTAAGAGGCGCAGCGATGGAGGCGTCCTCAAAATCAGCGAAGAGGGGGTCCTCTTCCGCTCCTATCGCGATGGCGCAAAACTCCTCCTCACCCCCGAGAGCTCCATTGCCGCCCAAAAAGATCTTGGGGCCGATATCATCATTCCCTTCGATGAGCTCCCCCCTTATCACATCGGGGCAGCAGACCTAAAACTATCACTAGATCGCACCCACCGCTGGGAGATACGCTCCCTCAATGCCCATCTAGCTAATCCTCAGAACCAAGCGATCTATGCCGTGATCCACGGGGGCGTCGATCTTGCCCTTCGAGAAGAGAGCATTGCCACCCTATCCCCCCTCCCCTTCGACGGCTTTGCCATTGGCGGCAGCCTCGGCAAGCGTCGAGATGAGATGGTCACTATGCTCACCCACATCCTCCCCAAGCTCCCACACGATCGCCCGAACCACCTTCTTGTTGAAGCTGGCCTCGACGCGGAGGTCCGAGCCGGGCAGCGCGTTCACGACCTCGCCGAGGCCGTGTCGGGGCTGCTGCGTGACGAAAACTTCGACGTCGTGGCCCGTTACGACGGTGATTCGGGACTCGCGGCCGCCCTCGAGAGTCGATTCGACGTCATCGTGCTCGA
>JAKBAF010000114.1 GCA_021809305.1 bacterium | reverse complement strand
CCGCGCCGCGTAATGCACAATGCTTCCAAAAGATGGGGAGAGCTAGATCTAGTTCCCTTTCGAAGGGCTTCCTCCCCATCCGAAAAGGCTGCCCCACAAACTATCTGTTTTGGGAGAGAGGATTACCGGTTGCGTTGGTCGTACAACAACTGGTGCTGAGAGATGCCGGGCAGGTGAGACAAAACCTCGGCTTGCTTGGCCTTGTCCTTTTCTTACTGGCTTATGCATGTCGACAAAACGGTCTCTTAAATCCAATTGCAGATTATCCGGGATGTGGGTGATAGAACCCTTTTCACGAAGGCAGCTCGCGACGGACTGCCAGAGAGCATTTTCAAGATTTGATCCAATGCTATCGGTTTCATAGTTGCGACGGATATAGTCTGCTGCCGTTGCGACCTTCGAGGGCAGAACACCAGCTGCTAGACGCTCTCCTTCACTAAGGTCGCTAAGCATCCCAGTCTGCGCCCTTTGGATAACAAGCTCTCGGCGCCTATCAGTTAATGCATGTTGGGCCAGGCCACTGCCAACCATTAGCGGTGTGAAGAAGGCCCAGTCTTGGTTGGTGGTCGTCCAGATTCCCGATTCAAGGAGCAGGGGATCGAGCGGCACAGCTTTTGTGGTGCGCATCACAACGCGTATGGAGAGGTCGTTCATGACACGAATATCCTCCATCGGATTGAAGTTCTCTGGCATCTTTCCGGCTTCGACCATGGTCCAAACAACAGCTGCTAAATTGGCAAGGAAGGTGGCGCGCTCCTCTTGAGAGACGTTAAGATCGAGAAAAGCTGCTGAGGCGCTAGGGTCAGCTATGAGGGCAAAGCGCCCTTTTAGGTCGATGATAGCGTCGCTAAAATAGGGCAAATTGATTTCTCGCTCGCTCGGCGCACTCTCATTGAAGTGGCGGGCGAGAAAGTCGGCGCGATATGTGGGGTCAAACTCAAGAAGGCGACCTTCGCTGTCATCTGTTCTGAAGTGGCTCTCATCTATTCTTTCGGTTAGGAGGTAGTTGTGGCCTTCAAGTGTAATCGTCCCTCCCACATGGAGCCCTGCTACAAAGGCTCTTTGCGTCTTATCGACCATCGTCTCGAATTTTAGCCCTCTGTCACCTAAGTGGTAGTAGAGCTTGCCAAGGGTTGCCCCCATGGAGGGTGGCGAGTCAAGGTCGATATGGTTGATAAGGTCGATAAAGAGCAGGTGGAGGAGGTCAAATGGCAGCTTCTCTGGCGCTCTTCGCTGCGAGGCGTTAACCTTGCTAATCCACTTTGTCAACCGCTCCTCATCTTTCTCGCGCGGCGCATCTGTGATAAGCCGGCCGAGAGCGCCTATCGGCAGTCTTAAGCCAACCGTCTTTTCAAGAACTATATGGCGCTGGAGTGCCTCTGCGATCTTAAAGACTGAGAGGAGCCTTGCGGCGCCATCTTCGGCAAGAGGCTTCCCGCCGACCTCAGCGCAGAGAACGCTCAAGAGCTTGTAGCGCCGCTCATACTCCTTGCTCCCCAGCCCTTCCACCCAGATAATGTTGTGGATAATGCGATAGACAACGGTCAGCCCGTGCTCAAGGGGCTCGCGATTTGTCCATACCCTATTTGTCAGCTGACTCTCTTCCGGCTCTTTCTGATTCCATGCATCGGGGAGGTGGGCTCGTTTATCGATGCGCGCTTTTAGCCAGAGATTGTAGTACTTGACGTAGCTCTCAGCGCTGGAGAGAAATTCTGGAAAGCCCTTTCTTGCAAAGAGTTTGATCCACCCCTCATAAATGTGGACAACGTTATGACGCGCATACCCTGCGCACTTCGTCCAATATTCGCCGTCCCAGCAATTGAGCCACGTATTCCGCCAGTTCTCGGCTGTCACCGCCTCAGACCTTGTCATGACGCGCTCAAAATCAGCGTCAGGATAAATATTGAGGTGGTTCTCCCACTCGATGCCCTGGGCAAATGAGAGGTCGATCTTCCATGCTTTTTGGGTCATCTCTTGCCCGCTTGTACCACCTGATTGGCCTAAGCGTGCGAGGGGCTCCGCGATCTTCTCACGGATGACATCTCGCGTAAAGAGACCGAAGTCCCAGTAGCGTCGGACAATATCAGATGGACCCCATCCTAATTCTCGAGTCTCTTCCATCTCCCACTCTCCTCTGTTTGTGACCTGAATAAAAAATCATCCAAGTCAAGCATAGAGGGAGGATCGCTGTCAAAAAGAAAAGTCCAATCTTTATCCAATGGATGAGATTGTAGTGGCTCCTTGCAAGGGTAAAGATGGGGTGAGGGTGTGATAGGAGGGTCACTCTCTCCCAAAAGGAGAGGGGGGGGTTGAGGGTTTGTGGGTAGATCAGTGCTGCAGGTCCGGCTGTTAAGATCGTCTGATCGAGCGCGGCTGACTCGCCATAGGGTCGATTGATGATGCGGCCCCCCTCAAAAAGGGCGACCTGAAGCTGGCCTGCATCTCCCTCCTTGAGGGCTCGGATGAGCTCCGGCCCGCTGAGCAGATGGCCACCTTCTGTCTCTACAAAGAGGCGACGGTATTTGAGATTAACGCAAGCCCAGCTCCCTTGCTCAGCGATGTAGCTCTCGGCAAGAAGGGTTACCCGCTTCTCACCCTCAAAAGAGCTCTCGGCGCGAAGGAGCCGAGTGGGCAGGCCTGCTCGATTGGCAAGAGTTGCAAAGTCGCGAGCCATCTCATTTGAAAAGAGGCGGCTATGGCCTTCTTGAATCTCTCTCTCTAGGCTATCTGGCGATCTAAAAGTGGAATAGGGGAGGGCCGGGAGTGGCGCTGTTTGAGAGAAGAGGGAGAGGGCTAGCCTCTCTAAGCACTCCCTAGAGCTCTCCTCAGCGATGGCTCGCATTTGATCACAAGCTCTATCATCCCCTTGCTGGATAGGTGCTTCGAGCCACGCCTCCTCAAGAGGTCGAAATCTAGCGCTCTCGTCACGGAAGAAGAAGTTAAGATCAAGGATGAGGACAATGATGAATGCCGCCCCTAAAAGAGCCTGTAAAACCAGCCGCTGTGTCATCTTCTATTGCCCCTCCACATCATCTGGGTCAGCCTATCTTCCCTTGCGACCACACAATGGAGAGTGAGAGCTGTGAAGTCAACGACTTAATTTAAACTTCAAACTCTCGAAAGGCATCTGGAAGAGAGGCGATCAGGTCGGAGGCGATGATGGAGTGAGAGCTCAGTCGTTTAGCCGCCGCCTCGCCAGCAAGAGAGTGCAGTGTTACACCGCTAAGCGCTGCACTAAGAGGCGTTAGCCCTTGGGCAGCCAGCGCTGCAATCACACCTGTTAAGACATCACCAGAGCCAGCTGTTGCCATACCAGGATCTCCTCGCGCTATGACAAACGGGGCCCCACCCCCCTTTCCATCGAAGACCAAAGTGGGTGCACCCTTTAGGACAAGAACTACCCGGTGCTGCCTTGCAAAGTCGGAGCAGCGGGCGAGCCACTCAGGGGTAAGCTCATGTCCGAGCTCCCCTGTCTCGCCGAGAAGGCGCTTCATCTCGCCCTGATGAGGGGTGAGTATCACCTCCTCGGGCAGTTTCCATTCGGGATGGAGCGCTAGGTGGTAGAGGGCATCAGCGTCGAGAATGGCAGGCTTTGTCATTCGCTGTATCACCTCACCAACAAGCGCCCCGACTGCCTCGCCTCGACCAAGGCCAGGTCCAATGAAGAGGGCATCGCGCTGATTGAGCGCGGCAATTACCGAATCGATCTCATCCACGCGGTAGACCTCCACAAGGATCTCGGGCGCAATACAGAGGCGCATCGCAGCCACCTCTTTTGGCAGTAGCATCCGCACCATTCCGGCGCCGGCTCGAAGAGCTGCAAGGCTGCTTAAGCCAGCAGCGCCTGGCATCTCCTCTGACCCTGCGAGCCCAACAACATAGCCTCGACTATACTTGCTTCGGGTGCGCACTGTTTTGGGGAGCAGCCCTGCAACATCATCTAGCTCAAGAAGGCGCATCTCCTCACGTGCCATCAAGGCAAATTCTTTTGGGAGGCCGAACTCTATCGCTTCAAGCTGTCCGCACGAGTTCCACCCCTTTCCAAAGAAGAAGCCGACCTTAGGCATTTCAAGGTAGAGTGTATGGTCAGCGTGAAAGGCGCCATCTGCCTCCCCTGTCGCCCCATTAACACCTGAGGGAATATCAACGCTTACGCGATACGTCCTCTCTTGATTGGCCTGAGCAATTGCGGCTCGGTAGAGGCCGTCCACCCGCCCATGGAAACCTGTCCCAAAGAGCCCATCTACAATCACCCCGCCGGCGAGAAAGGAGAGCTCGCTCTCCTCTTGCACAAAGATGACCTCGCCGCCCTTTAAGAGATAGTGCTCAAGCTCGACTTTGCAAAGAGGGGATAGCTTCTCTTTTCCCCCTAAATGAAGTGCGCGGACCTGCCACCCTTTTTGATGAAGGGCGAGTCCTGCGACAAAAGTATCTCCTGCGTTGTTTCCTCTTCCACAAAGGAGGGTGGCGATGGATGAGAGGCCGTACCTTATGGCAAGCTGCTCAATTGCTTGCGCTACTCCTAAACCGGCGCGATGCATGAAATCGCTCTCTTGCGCCCCACTTGCATACGCTGCGCGCTCAACGCGGGCCATCTCTTGTGGAGTAACGACCCTTCTCATAGGTGCTCCTCCTTTGTTGCCCGCTGGAGAAGCGCCTTTACGGCCTCATCAGGTGTCATTCCCTCATAGAGAATGGAGTAGATCGCCTCAGTGATTGGCAGAGCAATCCCTTTAGCGCGAGCGAGCTCAATTGCCGAGACGCTACTATAGGCTCCTTCCACGACCATTCCGATCTTCTTCTTCGCCTGCTCGGAGGTAAGGCCCTCCGCTAAGAGGCGCCCAAAGCGATAGTTTCGGCTATGCACTGAGAGGCAGGTGACGCAGAGATCTCCCATGCCAGCTAGCCCATTTATCGTGTCGGGCTTACATCCGTAGGCGATGGCTAACTTTCGAATCTCATGGAGCCCTCGTGTCATGAGTGCCGCTTTCGTGTTGTCTCCAAAACCCAGTCCATCGGATAGCCCACAGGCGATCGCAATGATGTTTTTGAGCGCCCCACCAAATTCAACGCCTGTGATGTCGCTGTTTGGATAGACGCGGAAGTGGTTCGAGGCGAAGGCCTCTTGGATGAACATCATCACATCGTGATTGTAGGCCGATGAGACAACAGAGGTGGGGAG
>JAKBAF010000113.1 GCA_021809305.1 bacterium | reverse complement strand
ATCTGAGATGCGGAGGGTCGACGCCTCTTTATTGATGATGACATCGATGCGAAACTCTCCCGCCGCAACCACCGCCTCGCCCCTGTCAGCTAGGTGCTTTAACTTGTGAATGGCATCTTGCGCATTGGAGATAAGCTCGCGCAAGAAGATCTCTTTCTCGGAGTAGAGCCATCGCTTGATAATCGGAAGGATATTTTCGCTATGGATTTGCAATTTTCCCTTGGCCATCTCTCTCACCTAACTTCGATTAAATAGTGCATCAACATCGATCATTCCCGTCGCCTGAAAGATTAGCAAGAGGATCATAGCAGGAACTAACCAGCGAATAAGAAAGAGCCACGGCTTTAAGAAGCGGCCCCACGTCGTCCCCTTAAGAAATTCGGCATCGCGCATCTCTTTTGGCATCGCCCAACCGACAAAGAGTGAGATTAAAAGCCCAGAGATGGGGAGGAACCACCTGTCAACAAGGCTGCTGATTGTCACAAAGAAGTCAGCGCCAAACATTGCAGGCCATGCGGAGAAGAGCTTGCCAGAGGCTGCAAGGGAGCTTGGGAGGCCCATGATAAAGACAAGGAGTGTCACGATCCAGACCGATCTGTGGCGCGGCCAGCTAAAGAGCTCCATGCAGCTGGCACTCAAGTTCTCAAGGAGGGAGACGGTTGAGGTCAGAGCCGTAAAGACGAGCAGCAAGAAAAAGGCCGTTGAGAGGACAAGTGTCCCTGGGAGCTTGGCAAAGAGTATCGGGAGTGTAATGAAGACAAGACCTGGCCCTGCCTGCGGCTCAAAGCCGAAGGAGAAGATAATGGGAAAGATCATAATGCCAGCGATGAGCGCAACAGCTAACGTCATGAGGAGGACGATGAGGGATGTCTTGGGGATGTCATCGATCGGCCGCATGTAGCTGCCGTAGGTCAAGATGATGCCAAAACCAAGGCTTGCCGTAAAAAAGGAGAGGCCCAACGCCTCAAGAATACCATGGGCTGTCAGACGGGCCGTATCGGGTACAAAGAGAAAGCGGGCCGCCTCTTTAAAGCCAGGTAGGGTCATACTGTAGATGGCTAAAGCAATGAGTATGAGGAAGAGGGCAGGTGTTAGGATCTTTGCCCAGCGCTCAATCCCCTCTCGCACGCCTCCATAGACAACACCTGCTGTCAGTAGAAGAAAGAGGGCCTGCCAGAGAACGTTGATACTCCCGGAGCTTGCGAGGAGGGTAAAAACAGAGGCGATCTCTTCTGGGGTGCGCCCCTTTGTAAATTGGGAGAGGGAGAGGAGGGTGTAATTGAGCGCCCAACCAGCAACAACAGCATAGTAGGAGAAGACGATAAGCGTTGCACCGATTGCAAGCCACCCTGCCCCCTTCCAGCTGGAGTGCTTCCCTGAGAGTATTGAGAAGGCGGCAACAGGGGTCTTTGCCGTGGCTCGTCCAATAACAAGCTCTCCAATAAAAAGGGGAAAACATACAAGTAGCATACAAAGCAGGTAGATCAAGACAAAGGCGCCGCCGCCATTCTGGCCTGTGATGTAGGGGAACTTCCAGAGCGACCCAAGCCCAATTGCAGAACCTGCAGCCGCAAGGATAAATCCGAGGCGTGAGCCCCAATGCTCTCTCTGTCTACTCATTGTTTGATTGCGCCACTCGAATAATCTGCTACTGCAAGGCGTCTAGACTAGCTGCAGAGCGGATTGGCGTCAATTCCGGCGCCAGCCGGGGTTGTAGATGTCCTCGCCTTCGGGTAATTCGGTTTTAGCTCTAGCCGTGGCCTCACTTTCAGGAAGGCAGCAGTTCCAGATGGTGAGCTCAAGCCCTCCAGCGAGGAGGATCATCCCTTGCCAGATGAGGGGCTTACCGAGGGGGACCAAATGGCGATTAGAAATCAGCCGATAGATGTTCTTTAAGCTGAGCAGGAGAGCGCCCATCATTAGTCCGCGCATTAGAGGGCGGGCAATTAAGAGCTGCCTTGAGGCAGACGCGTCCATCTCTGCCCATTTCTTAGGCGTTGGGAAGACAAACTCTCGCTTAATATCTGTATTTGTAAGGCCATCGATTTTTTTCCCGCTCCACTCATCATTAATCTGCATGAGCGTAAATTGGCAGAAACTAGCCACGCCCCCTAAACCAAGTAGGGTCGATGAGGTGGCTATTGGATGGCGGCCAAGCCGAGTGTAGCTAGCAAGAAGCATGAGTGATGCTAGGCTTGCACTGAAGAGCGCCGACGCTATGGCGATCTCTTTAGGAGAGTCCCCAGGATGATCGTCAAAGCTTGCTGGATAGGCAAAGACCACCCGAGCAGCCACCACAGAGAGAGACATAAATCTGTCCTTTTTTTGTTTACAGTATCATACCCCTCTTTGATATTTGTGTTCAAGAAAAAACAGCGTATACGATCTCGTTTGAATAGATCGATCAGCACAGAAAAAAAGTGCGATCTTCTTGTAGACTCTCTACTTGATGAAAGGAGGGACTTCAAAGTGAGACTTTTAAATCATATTAAAAAATTTGGCATTGACGCCCCACGGGTGATCATACTCCTCTGCGGACTAGGGCTGCTTGCACTTTTTGGAGCCGCCCTCCTCGCTACCCTCCTCCATCCCCAAGCTCCGCTTTGGAGAGATCTCGGAGTCCTCTACCTTCTGGTTACAAGCTGCACCCTCTTGATCCCATCGATACTGATGCTCTACTCAAGCGTGATTGGCAAAGGGCGCCTTGCAAAAGAGCTAGCCGCAGCCCTCCACATACCCTCTCACGCTCACCTACTCGATGTTGGCTGCGGCTCTGGCCTCTTTCTGATTGAGCTCGCAAAGAGGTTCGAGACGGCCCATCTCTTCGGCATTGATAGCTGGAAGCGAGGCGATCTATCGGGCAATCACGCCATGCGCGCAATGGAGAATGCCGCCAGCGCAGGCGTTGCCGCGCAGATAGAGGTTCACACAGCCGATATGCGCTCTATCCCCTTCCCAGATCAGACATTCGATCTTGTCCTCTCCTGCCTTGCTATTCACAATGTAAAAGGTAGAGAGGAGCGAGGCCAAGCGCTTTTAGAGATGGCGCGCGTCGTAAAGCCAGGAGGGAAGATACTGCTAATTGATTTTCGCTACGGTGCGGAATATAGAGCGTTCTTTACAGATCTAGGGTGGCAGGAGGTGGTCCTATCAAAACCCCTGCCCTACCTCTTTCCTAGGGTGCGTGCACTCACAGGAAAGAAGAGGTAATTGCAAATCTCGGATAAAATCACCTAAAAATCGGTTAAACTGGACTTTTGCAATCACCTCGAGTTAGCTATTTTGCAGAAAGTCATGAACGTATTTATCCGAGACCCACTGCTGAAAAGCTATGATTGAGCTCCCCCAAAGCGCAACGAGACCCTGCCCTCCACAGTAAATAAGCAGGTTCCCGTCAGGGGGATGATAGCGGAGAGCTTTCGCAAGCTCCATACAGTTGCGAATGCTAAGAAAGAGCCCAACAAAGACCGCTCCTTGCAGTGCGGGGCGCACCACCTCTAAATTTGCCCGGGGCCAGACCTCGGCAAGTATGCCCTGTCCGCTTGCAGGAAGAACCCAGTGCTCGTAGAACCCAACGTCCCACCTCTTAAAGCAGCGGGCTTGCACTTCGGAGAAGAAGAGGCCGTAGGTAACAAGGCCTGCTGAGTAGTGAAGGGGGTGTTTGGAGAGGAGCCCCACACGACTTGCACTGAGGGCCACAGCCGCTCCGGCCAGGCAAGAGAGGAGCCCTTTAAAGCGCATACCGGCACCACATCGCTCATGATATCTCTCCTCAAAAGGAAGAGCAAAGAGAGCTCGATCAACGCCGATCGAAAGAGATGTAATTAATGGCATCTATTCCTCGAAAAAAAGTTAATTAGTAATATAACTCGTATGCGCCTTTTCCCTCAAGAAATTTCCTCTCCTGAAAGATGAGTTGATGTATAAAAGAAATAAGACTTATTTCTTTCGGAGAGCTGTGCTACAGTAAGGCAAAAATCTAAGGAGAGGTCATTTGCGCATCTTTTGTGCCCAACTCAATCCAACAATTGGCGCTATTGCTGAAAATGGCAGAAAGATTTGCGAAGCGCTAATGCGAGCGCGCGATAGAGGAGCTGAGCTTGTCCTCTTCGGAGAGCTTGCCCTATCGGGCTATCCGCCCAAAGACCTGCTCATGCTCACTCAGTTTATCGCCGCATGCGAGGAGGAGCTCGAGCGCATTATCGCAGCCTCCTCGGAGCTCTTTATCGTGGTTGGTACCCCGAGGCGTGCGCCGGCAGGGAGCGAAAAGCCGCTGCACAACTCAGCTGCCGTGATCGAGGATGGGCGCCTACTCGGCTTTCAAGATAAAATCCTCCTGCCCACATACGATGTCTTCGATGAGAGACGCTACTTCACGCCAGGAACTGCTGGCAAAGTGTGGGAGTGGGGAGAGCGGCGCCTTGGCATCACGATCTGCGAAGATATCTGGTGCGGCGCTGATGCTACGGTCTTTGCCAACTATCCCATAGACCCAGTGGCCGAGCTTGCAGGCGCATCCCTTGACCTCCTCCTTAACCTCTCCGCCTCGCCCTATAGCCTAAATAAATTCTCATTTAGGGTGGCGGCTCTAGCTCGCGCAGCAAAGAGGACGGCTGCACCTGCTATCCTCTGCAATCAGGTGGGTGGAAATGATAGCCTGATTTTTGATGGAGCAAGCCTTGCTGTGAACAGAGAGGGCGAGCTTGTAGCCTATGCAAAGAGCTTTGCCCCCGATGATCTCTTTGTCGATACCCATCTTCTTGGAGCTCCCTTAACAATTCCAAAAAGCAATACATCCTCCCTCTATCACGCGCTAGTGCTTGGCCTGCGAGACTACTTTCACAAGCTAGCCACCACAACCTGCTTCCTTGGCCTCTCGGGAGGTATCGACTCCGCACTAGTTGCATGCATTGCAGCTGAGGCACTTGGAAAGGAGAATGTCACAGCAGTCTTTATGCCCTCCCGCTTTACCTCTGAGGAGAGCTCTTTTGATGCCAAGGAGGTGGCACGCCGGCTTGGCATCAACCTCCTTGTCATTCCAATTGAGGGGCCGCACACAAGCGTCGAAGGGCTGCTCACCCCCTTTTTCGGCTTCAAGGAGAGGGGCGTAACCGAGGAGAATATCCAATCGCGCCTTCGCGGCCTGATTCTTATGGCCCTCTGCAACAAGCACGGAGGCTTCTTGCTC
>JAKBAF010000112.1 GCA_021809305.1 bacterium | reverse complement strand
CAACAAGATAAAGGAAGCGCTAGCCAATCTCGAAATCTCAAAGGCCTCGCTTCGATCGCTTGAGATCTCCATTAGCCACGATGTGGTTCCGAGCTATCAAATATTTGCTCTCGCAACAAAAAAGGTATTTACAGGAGAGTACTATGTAGAGACGGCAGCTCGCGCCTACGACGCGGCGCTACATACCTACATCGCAGGAACAACGGATTATACTACTTTGGAAACGGCTCTCTCTAAGCTTGCCGATGCAAGATCCGCCCTCATACTGGCAAAGCAGGACTGGTATACCTCACTAACAGACCTAGCCTATGCTGTGGGAAGCCTCTCAAGGCCGGCCGCAGGCGAGCTACAGTGCCGAGCTGGAGGTCTCTAAAAAGGATCATGCGCGCAATCCCTCTCTTAAAATTTGCACTGCTCACCCCTCTCCTTGCAGCCGCTTTTATGAGTGGCTGCGCAAAAAAGCCGCCCCCTCAAGAAGCGAAACGCTTTCCAGTAAAGGTCGGTGAAGCCGTCGCTCAGCCCATGCCCTACGTCATACGCACCATTGGAAGCGTTAAATCCGACACCATCATTAATGTACTCCCCCAGGTGAATGGGCAGCTTTTAAAGTGGTATTTCGCTGAGGGGGACCTCGTTGAAAAAGATCAGCTCATCGGAAAGATCGATCCTCGCCCCTATGAGGCCGCACTTGAGGAGGCCATCGGTCAGCTAGCACAAGCTCGAGCTACACTCGCCTTCAACCTCGAGGTTGTAGAGCGATATCGGGAACTACTTCCCTCAGACTACGTCGCTATGCTGACCTATGACCAGTTCGTCTCCAATGTAGAGACCTCTCAAGGCCAGGTGGAGCAGTTCGAGGGTGCCGTTGCGGCAGCTCAGGTCAACCTTGGCTGGACCTCAATCTATTCGCCCGTGAAAGGGAAGACAGGAATCCAGTTCGTTGATGAAGGAAATGTCGTCTCATCTACCCAGACGCAAGCCCTTGTGACAATCAACCAGCTCTCCCCCATCCTTGTGACATTTACCGTTCCACAACGCTATTTTCCAGAGATTCAGCTGTATAGCGGTGAAAAGGAGATAGAGGTCGAGGCCACTTTTATGGATGATGTAGCGCGCTCATGGGTAGGGAAGCTAACCATGTATGACAACCAGATCGATCTGAGATCTGGGACGCTCTACTGCCAGGCAACAATGCCAAATGAGGATGCCACCCTCTGGCCGGGCCTCTTTCTCAACATCGTAGTTAAGCTCTACGAGATCCCAAATGCGGTTGTAGTCCCAGCTCGTGCTATCGGTATTGATACACAGGGCGAATTCCTCTTCGTTGTCAAAGAGGACTCCACAGCGGATTTGCGGCGTATTCAAATTGGCCAGCGCTTTGCAGATCTCCAGGTTGTTAATGAAGGCTTAAAGGCGGGCGAGTTCGTTGTCACTGAAGGTCAAGCCCTGCTCTCCCCTGGGTCAGAGGTCGAGATCCAGAAATGAACCTCTCTGCGCCGTTTATCAAACGCCCTGTCATGACAACTCTTGTGATGGCCGCCATCTTTTTCTTTGGCTTACTTGGCTTTCTTTCACTCCCTATTAGCGATCTGCCAAGCGTTGACTGGCCAACAATTCAGGTGCAGGCGCTAAACCCAGGCTCAGATCCTCTTACCATGGCCTCGACTGTGGCGACACCGCTTGAGCAGCAGATCATGCAGATTGAAGATCTCGAGTCGGTCATCTCCACCTCCACAACCGGCTCTACCACAATTTCTGTCACATTCGGCCTTGATCGAAGTATTGATGGGGCAGCAACTGATATCTCTGCCGCGCTAAACAGGGCTGCTGGCAACCTTCCACCCGAGCTTCCCAATCCGCCCACCTATCTGAAGTACAATCCGGCCTCCTCTCCCTTTATCTTTCTCAACCTCTACTCCGACACGATGACGATGGGAGATATGTACGACTATGCCAATAACGTCATTGGCGAGCAGATCAATATCATTAATGGTGTCTCTATTGTCAGCGTCTTTGGACCAAAGCGTGCTGTTCGCGTCAAGCTCAACCCCGATATCATTGCTGAGATGAACCTCGGGATCGACCAGATTGCGACCCAGGTCATCAACGCCTCCCAGGAATTGCCCGCAGGTACTCTCTACGACGCCCATCAATCCTGGACGCTAAAACCCCTCGGCCAACTAACAACTGGGGCGGAGTACCAGGAGTTGATTGTCGCCTATAGAAATGGGCGGCCAGTGCGCATCAAAGATATCGGGCACGCCTATGATAGCGTCGATGCCGACACTTACTATCACGCCCTTTGGAACAATAAGCTAGGAATGAAGCCGAGCGTGACGGTTGCTGTCACAAAGTCAGCAGGCGCCAATACAGTCAAAGTTGCCGAGGCGATAATTGCAAAAATTCCAGAGATGGAGCGGGCACTCCCTTCCTCACTTAAGATGGCTGTTGTCTATAACTACGCCGCCAATATCCGCGGATCGATCCGAGATGTGGAGCTCACCCTCCTTCTCGCCTTCGCACTTGTTGTCATCGTTATCTTCCTCTTCCTAGGCAATGCCCTATCGACAATCATTCCGAGCGTTGCCTTGCCCCTCTCTGTTCTCGGCACCTTTATGGCCATGAAGGTATTGGGTTATTCACTCGATATCCTCTCGATGCTCGCTCTCATCCTTGTCGTAGGATTCCTTGTCGACGATGCGATTGTCGTACTCGAAAATATCGTACGCCACATTGAGATGGGCAAGACCCCGATGCAAGCAGCGCTAGACGGCTCCGCTCAGATCAGTACAACGATTGTTTCCATGACCCTCTCGCTCACGGCCGTCTTTATCCCTGTCCTCTTTATGCCAGGAATTATTGGGAGGATGTTCCATGAGTTTGCCGTTGTTGTGGCCGTTTCCATCCTATTCTCTGGCTTCATCTCGCTAACACTCACTCCGATGCTATGCTCACGCGTCCTAAAGCGCGAGAACAAGAAAAAAGGGCGTGTAGGGCGATTCGCCTACAAGTTTACGGGCTACCTTGAAGGACTCTATCTACCGGCTCTTAGCTGGACGCTTCGCCACCGCTTTGTACCTCTCTTAGCTGCCATTATTGCCCTCGCCATTGCCCTCCTGCTTTTTAGTACCATCCCCCAAGACTTCCTACCACCAGGTGATACAGGCGTTATTCAGGGGATCACCGTTGCAGAACAGGGCATTAGCCCCTTGCTGATGAACGACTACCAGGCAGACATTATAGAGCTTGTAAAGACCCATCCAGGAATAGAGAGCATCATCTCAGGTGCCAATGTCCCAGGCCGCTCAACTCCAAACGAGGGCTTTGTCTATGTTATTCTCAAACCGGAGGGTCAGCGTGCTCCCATACTTCAGATCATTAACGAGCTGCGCCAACAGCTCTCATCCCTCGCAGGGATCCAAACCTTCATGCAGCCACTGCCACAAATTAACTTGCAGGTTGGGACAACGGCCAGTCGCGCCGCCTACAGCTACTATCTCTCGGCTGTAACAAATCCCGAAGAGCTCTACTCAGCAACAAGTAAGCTCCTCACAAAAATGAAAGAGATCCCAAGTATTACGGATGTCAATACCGATATGCAGATCAATAATCGTCAATTAACGATCGAAATTCTTCGGGAGCAAGCCAACACCTACAACATTACCTCAGATGTGATTCAAAGTGCACTTCGCCTGGCCTATTCAGAAGGACAGACAAACACTTATCACACGCAGCTCAATATCTATCGAATCATTCTCCAGCTTGAAAATAGCTTTAAGGCCGACCCCACCTCTCTACCCAAACTCTGGCTGACCCCCCAAACCTCTAGCAACGGCATTCAATCCGATCTCAATCCCCTTGTTCCTCTTGAATCAGTCGTCAAGTGGAAGATGACGAGCGCTCCCTTGAGCGTAAGGCATTTAAATCAGTTTATCTCGACTACCATCTATTTCAACCTGGCGCCAAATGCAGCGCTTGGCACAGCTGTAAAAGAGGTCGAAAAGGCTGCGCATGAGCTCTTGCCACCCTCAATCATCCACCAGTTTAAGGGGACAGCCGAAGCCTTCAAGGGAGCAATTGGTATTATTGTGATCTTGATGCTAATCGGTCTTTTTGCCATCTACCTACTACTCGGCATACTCTACGAGAGCTTCATCCATCCCTTGACCATCTTCTCTGCCTTACCTGGGGCCCTCTTTGGGGCCCTTGTCATGCTGCTTCTCTTTAACGCAACACTCTCCCTCTATGCCTATGTAGGAATCATCGTCCTTATTGGGATCGTTATGAAAAATGGGATTATGCTCGTCGAATTTGCCAATGAACTTGTTCTACAGGGAAGACCTGCTCTTGAGGCCATATCTGAGGCGTGTAGGATCCGCTTCCGTCCCATCCTTATGACATCCGTTGCGGCGGCCATGGGCGCCGTCCCAATTGCCCTCGGATTTGGCCTCGATGGAGCATCAAGGCGTCCTCTTGGCCTGGTTGTTCTCGGCGGCCTTCTCTTTGCCCAGCTCATAACCTACTTCTTCACCCCTGTTGTTTATCTCTTCTTTGAAAGGCTGCAAGAAAGAGCGCGCACGAAGCGACGCCGAAAAAATGAGGAGAGGGAGAAGAAGATCTGACCAACATGCTAAAAAAAGCACCGCTTGAATAGAATAGACCCAAGTCATTGATGTGTAGGTAGTGATGAATCATTTTCTGTTGCGCTTTCTCTATCTTCTCGTTTTTCCGAGCCTCCTTCCAACGCTTGCCTGCAGTGATTCAACTCTTTTGAGAGAGTACTTTGCCAAGGAAGAGCCGGCCTATCATTGGGAGCTAAAGGAGAGGAAACGCTCAAATGGGTACACCTACTACCTGATCGACCTCTCATCGCTTAGCTGGCACTACCCAAAGGTTGGGCCCACCCCCTCTTGGCACCACTGGCTGCAAATTGTAGAACCCGACGGATTAGAGCGAAGTGAGGCGTTTCTTATGATCGCTGGGGGATCAAGCTCATCTCCTCCTCCGCTAGAGCCTCAGCAGAACTACATTGACCTTGCCACGCAATCAAGAGCACTCATCTGCCAGATCTCCTCGGTCCCGAACCAGCCCTTGCTCTTCGATGGAGATGACGATCCTCGCTACAAGGAGAGAGGGCGGAACGAGGACGCACTTGTCGCCTACTCCTGGCAGCGCTTCTTAGACGAGGGAGATC
>JAKBAF010000111.1 GCA_021809305.1 bacterium | reverse complement strand
CCACCTCCGCTTTCAGGGCAATGTCTTAGCAATTGGAGTTCTAGCCCTTGCCGATTCGGGGCGTACGGGAGAGGAGAAGCACTTTGAGGTTCGCATCGGGCTAAACGGGGCCGATAAGCGGCTTAGGCCTGGAATGACCGCTCGGTCGGTGATCAATACTAAACAGATTAAGGGCCAGATCTCAATTCCCATACACGCCCTATTTGAGATAGAGGGAGCCGCCCACTGTTACATGCCAAAGAGGCGTGGTTACGAGCGGCGCCGTGTTGAAATAGGCGCTAGCAATGAAGACTTTGCCGAGGTTCTCTCGGGCTTAAACGAAGGAGAGAGGGTGTGCCTAACAGCTCCGATGCAAAAAAGCGAATAGCGCCCTCTATCGTAGAGGCTGAGGGGCTCACCCGGATTTATGAGGTGGGTGGTAAGCCCGTCTACGCCCTGAGGCGGGTTGATCTCACAGTAGACGCGGGAGAGTCCGTTGCCATCATGGGGCCATCTGGTTCGGGTAAGTCGACCCTGATGCACCTTCTTGGATGCCTTGATCGGCCAACAGAGGGACGCTACCGCCTGAAGGGACAGGATGTCATGCAGCTTAGCGATGCAGACCTCTCACTCATCAGGGCGACCCAGATCGGCTTTGTCTTTCAGTCGTTTAATCTCATCAACCAGTACAACGTCTACGAAAACGTCGCTCTCCCTTTTCTCTACCAGACCAGTGGGCGAGCCGATGCTTGGGAGAGAAGCGTAGCAGCAATTGAGCGGGTGGGGCTAAGCCACAGGATCGAGCATCACCCCCGCGAGCTCTCAGGAGGAGAGATCCAGCGCGTCGCAATTGCTAGGGCGCTTGCGATCGACCCTGCGCTCATCCTCGCCGATGAGCCGACAGGTAATCTCGATAGCAAGACCGGAGATCAGATCCTCGACCTCTTTGAAGAGCTCAATTCGCAAGGGGTGACACTTGTCATCGTCACACACGATAAGCGAGTTGGAGAGCGCTGCCAAAGGGTGGTTCACATGCGTGATGGGAGCGTCGCCCCCAATTGAGCCCACTCTTTCTTGAGGTGCGACGCGCCTTTAGATCGCTGCTCCTTCACAGACTAAGAACGCTTCTTAGTACACTCGGCGTGCTCTTTGGAGTTGTCGCTGTTGTGGCTATGCTCTCCGTTGGTGAAGGAGCCAAGCAGGAGACGCTAGAGCAGATCCGCCAGCTTGGCATGAAGTGCATTATCTTAAAAAAACTCGCCCTCTCTGAAGAGCAGCAGATCGAGGCATTAAGTCACCACTCACAAGGACTCACCATTGAGGATGGGCAGCGCCTAGGTGCCATCTCAAATATCCAGCGTATGGCGCCTTTAAAGATGATCGAAGCGCAGATAACAGGGGTTGAAGGGAGGTTAGCACCCGAGATCCTCTGTGCTACTCGCAGCTATGGAGAGATCAAGGGGCTCACCTGTGATGAGGGGAGGTTTCTTTGCGACCGAGATGTAGAGCTCCGCTCTCTTGTGTGCGTTGTCGGCGCAGATGTTGCGCGAGCGCTTGGCCCTCGAGGCCATGTTGATCAGTCAATTGGCATCGGACACGCCTCCTATAAAATTGTAGGGGTCCTCTCTACAAAGCGCTGGTCGGAAGCAAAGACCAAAGCGCTCGCCTCCCGCAACCACAACATGTGCGTCTTCATACCGCTTGGCAGCGAATCCATTCTGCCAAGTGGAGGCGGCAAGGCGCTCTCTGAGATCATTCTTGAGGCGAAGCGATTAGAGGTGCTGGGAACAACCGAGCAGCTCATACGCCGCATTTTAGATCGGAGCCACGGAGGCGCTGAGGACTACCAGGTCGTTGTGGCCCAGGAGCTCCTTGACCAGGCGCGTCGAACTCATCGTACCTTCAACTTGGTCCTTGGGAGCATTGCGGCAATCTCCCTTCTTGTTGGCGGTATTGGAATTATGAATATCATGCTCGCCACCGTCTCTGAGAGGACGCGCGAGATAGGAATCAGGCGGGCGGTCGGCGCTAATGAGCGCCACATCGCCACACAGTTTCTTCTCGAAACGCTTCTCTTAACTTGGAGTGGTGCACTCCTTGGGCTCCTCTTTGGCACAATCTTTGCCGTTGTTATCGGGCGGCTTGCAGGTTGGAAGACCATCATCAGCCCCTGGTCAATTATTCTCTCACTTCTCATGGCGGGGGGTGTAGGGCTTATATCGGGTCTCTACCCCGCCCTAAAAGCAGCGGCTATGAGCCCACTGCGCGCGCTTAAGAGCGAATAAAGAATACTATTTGAAAATTCCTAGTGGTTAAAAATATTTTAAGTAGACTCTTTATTACGACGTTATTAAAATAGATGCGATTAGAACAACCCTAACCAAGGAAGAGAGATGCAGGAACTAGCACGCTTTTGTGCAGGAGTAGATGGCGTTTTTAACCGTCTGGGATACATTCCGGTCGTAAGCTCGTTCACAGGACCCATTGGCCGAGCCATGGTATGGGCCAGCATTCAGGTAAGCGTTGCAGGAGCTATCATGTTTGTGGCACGGCCGCTCGGCGTATTTGCCGCTCTTGTAGGAGAAAAAGCCTTTGCAGGCCAGTGTATGGATTGGGTCCGTTTTAGCGCTCATCTAGCTAATAATGCCGCCTCCAACTACATGCGTGGACTTTATGAAGTTATTCCTGTTTGGAGCAACCTCACCTGCTACCTCTATGACAAGGCATTAAATGGCGTACCTATCATCCCCTACATGCCATCTGTCTCTTCTTGGGCAGGGCCCTCAAGCCTCCCAGTCTGTCTCATCGCAGCAGCAGCGTAACATCCCCTATTCTAACCATTTCCACCGCCTACCAGGATGCCATAAGTCACTCTGGTAGGTGTGTGAGCCTTTAGCGAAATAACAGGGCACAGGAAACTAAAAAAAATTTTTTGGATATCTCTGTAAAGGCTATCCAGCATCCCGCTTCGGATCTGCTATTTTTGTACGTCCATATCACATGGATTGTGATGGCCACAGGCGTGGCCAGAACCAAAGCTGCACGGGAGTGCAGCACTCCAAATTTGAGCTTACGGCAAAGGATATGTAGCAGCAGATTCCGATATGGAGTGCTGCACTCCCGTGCAGCTTTGGTTTTGGGCACTCCCGTGCCCACCATTCACACAGTCCAAAAAATCGTTTTAGTTTCCTGTGCCCTGGCGAAATAAAGAGAATCATTTTCCAATAATGAGAAATTTCGCATAGTGTAGCCGAACCTCTTATGGGCAGCAAAGTTCCACACCCGATAGAGAGGCGCGAGCAGAACCGATGGAGGCACCCCCTATGCGACGCACACTTCATTTAAGCTTTTGGATGGTAACAGCTGCAGCTCTCCTCTTGCAGGCAACGCTTCCTCCATCTGAGCTTCACGCCATATCACCTGCACCTCCAAGGCCCTGCCCTACACCTTGCGAGTGCGACCCTTGCGATGAGTGCGATGTCGGCTTCGATTTGCCCGGCCCCTTCCCAACGACCCGTAGCGCCTCTGGCAGGCGGTGCGGCCCCGGCGGCTTCACCTTAAAAGATGCGGCCATTGCTGGCGGCGCAGCGCTTATTGGTGGTGCTGCTGGCGCTCTTGTCTCCCACAACCGGGGTGAGAAGGGAGAGCGAGGAACCGACTACGCGATACCGACAAGTAGCCAACCACTCACGTTTAGATTTATCCCATCCGACACCCTTAGCACTAGCGACCCAAACCCCGACCTCTATGCGAACTGGGAGGTAACAGTTTCAGCACCCGATATGGCAACAAGCTACAGCTTGGCCCTGACCTCGCCGACCTCAATGGGTGGTTGCGCCCGAGAGATCGCGATAGGAACCGGTAGTCAATTAGGAGCCTATATCATCTCAACCACCATAACCCGTTGCTTGATGTCGAAAGAGAAAGGGAAAGAGGACCATAGCGCTTTGCCACCACATGTGAACCTCGGGAGGGTAGAGGTAATCGATGAGCTGCTTGGGAAAGAAAGGGTGAAATCTTTTGATATCACTTGGAACCAGGCAGCAAGCCCGGGGCCGGGCACGCTTCTTACCCCCATTACCTATCATAGGATGCACGAGTCAGCCCCGGTGAATAAGAGCTGAGATAACCAAAAAGTACCTTTCAAATAATGAAAAATTTCGCTTTGACGGAGCCTCTCACATGATGCGCGCCCTTCGCTCAACCATATGGACCTGTGCAACGCTCGCTTGGATCTTCTCTACCCTGACGCTACCAACGCCTGGCTATGCAATCTCACCGACACCTTGCAAAACATGCTCTACGACAGCACGTCCTTACCCTACAAGCCAGGAGAGCGATGATGGATCTGATGCGCTCGATTCGTATCAAGGTCGGGGAAGGAGTGCATGCAATCCATGCGCAGGCTGTGCTACGGGCTCCTGCGGCAGCAGCTGCGCTGCATGTGGCGACTACTGCGGATCAGCGTGTGGCTTCTGCCTAAAAGATGCCGCCATTGTTGTGGGGTCGGCCATACTCGGCGCCATAGCAGGAGCAATGGCTGGCCATTCAGAGGGGGAGCGAGGGCCCATAGGGCTAACTGGACCAACAGGGCCTGCAGGGCCAGCTGGAACCGCGCCAACTGTGGCTAATGCCCTGACCTTTACCTTCGCAACAGACCCGAGTATCGCCATGCTGGGTAGCCCATCAGTTGCCGACACAGTCACCTGGAGCGCTACGGTCACATCGCCTACTGGCTCTTCTCTAACTATTCCAACACCTCTCGTCTCATCGACAGGCGTCACTCAAACAGGAGCTGTAACCTTTCCAAACCCCTCCGTTGTCGGGAACTATGGGGTTCTAATCACCTTTACCGCTTCAACGGGTACGTTTGCCACCGCTCAGCCCTTCGGCAACGTCACCCTCTCTACCACTCCGGCCACATCAACCCAATTGACAAACTTCCCAACAATTGGCCCAGGAGCCCCCGCAACAGGCTCATCCATTAGCCTTGTAATTAGCCGAACTGGCAGCCCCTAAAAGACTCCTTTCCCTCAGAGCTCCTCCCTCAACAAGATCTATACTAACAGGCGCCTCCACTCCTAAATTCGAAAAAACGAAAAATAAAGAAAGCTTGTCAAGGAGAATCCCCAATGGAGAGAGTTGAAAGAAATAGGTCGGCAGGGGAGCAAACCTACCCTTCACTTGCAAACGCTATTCACGTGATTAAAAACTGTCCCTCAGTCACTGTTATCAAA
>JAKBAF010000110.1 GCA_021809305.1 bacterium | reverse complement strand
CAGTCGCGAATCGCTTGAGTGGAGTTAGCGCCTAATAGTTTGTGCGCCCAGCGCTCTCCTACCTCGCTTCTCTCCCCTTGGCTTAAGCCAGGCATTCGATTTGCAAATTGATGCATATATTGCACGAGCTGTCCTCGCTCGAAAGAGCGAGGAGGATCGCGTTCCCAACGTGCCATAAGGGAGTCGCAATGATCTAATGCCTCTTTCGCAAGAGTTGCAAGGTCAAGCCCCACCTCGGGTAGAACATCGACAATACCCGCAACAAGATCTCTTAATGTCGCATGCGAGCCCGACGCAACTAGCCGGTCAGCCTCAGCTGCCCAAGACTGCACGAGCTCTCCTCTCTCTACCGGATCCATCTTGGTCCAATTGGCCTGGAGGTCGCTTGAATTTGGCGAGCTAAGCGCGGCTGGAATGGTTACGAGCGCAGGCTTGAATGGCGTCTCTGGGGTCGAAGGTCGATCCTGAATCGGCGCGCCAATCTCAGCTGGCCGCGGCGTTCTCAGATCGCCCGTAAACTCCAAATAGCCCGAATCAATGATGGCTTCGAGTGTTTTGCCCGATTCACTGTCTATTGCATGCACCTTTTGTACAACTGGCGCTAGCAGGCGATTCAACGCCTCGAGCTCTCTTTTTTGGGTCAGCGGATCGCTCCCAAAAATCTCTTCCCTATGGCTCTGCGCCTCCTTCCAAAGGCTCTGCGCTGAATCGATAATCAGTTTTCTGTAGCGCTCATTCTCTTGTAGAAGATCGAACGTCTTCTCGTAGCAGCTAGAGAGCGTCGCTAAACATCTAATGAATCGCTCATAACGCCAGCTCTTTGGGTTCATCGCCCGCTCAAGCTCATCAATCCGCTTCTCTTGTGGCATGCCAGGTTTAATGCGACGCAGCTGGCTTAGGTACTCGCGCGACCCTCCGCCCTCTTCAAGAGTGGCAAAGATGGCCTCAAAGACCCGATCTGGGGTTCCTCCCTGATCCTCAAAGTCAAGAAGAGAGCGACCTTGAGTAAAGACCTCCATCATCTTCTCCTCGATCTCACACATACGAGTGTTGCGAAGAAAGAGGCAACTTCGTAGTTCCTGCAACCCCGCTCCAATAAAACCCAGCACCTCAAGACTCTTACAAAATTCTTTAGCTCTCTCCTTCTTCTCCTCTTCACTAAGGTCATTCCAACCCTCGGCTGCCTTAGCGTACTCAGCAGCAGCAGCGAGTGGCGATCCACTCACCTTATAGTCAACAAGTTGAATGGCAAGAACGGCACCGAGGACGTGCTTGACAGCCGCCCCCTTAACACCTCGAAATTTTACAACATTTTTAGAGCCCGTGAACCCCGGATTTAATCCCCCAAGCCCTCCAAGCTGTATTCCTTGCTCTTTAAGGTTTGTGAGAAGCGAGCTCTCCTCCTCCTTCTCAGCGATTCTGTGGCTTGGAACGTGGAGCTCCACTTGCTGAGGGAAGAGTCTATCAAGCGCCGTTGTGGTATTGACAAAATGGACAGTTGAGGAGCCATCCTCCTCTTTTTTTGCCACCACCCAGACCATTGCCCGCTCAGGAATATCGGCCTCTTGTACGACAAGATCTGCTGCTCCCTTCTTATCACCAGGAACGCTCTTATCCTGAGAAGGGGAGGTTGACGGAGCTTCAGGCTTCGCCGTCTCCTTCTTCTTCGTGGGATCTTTAAAATCGACACCCCCCTTAACCGTCTGCTCCCAGCTCACACAGAGCCGCATCTCTTCACCGACCCTAAGCTGATCCCATTCCGTGAGAACCGAATCGCGAAGCTGGCTGGCAAGCTGAGCTTTCGCTGCAGGAGGCTTACCTGTTAATTCTTCAATGATTCGCTGACGCGCTGCAAGACGCCTCCACTGCGCCGCCTGGCTCCGAGCTGCATCCCCATCGATAACAGAGTGAGAGAGTGTCGCGCGGGCCTGCTCCTCAAGAAATGCGGCGCGCTCGTCAATCAAAACGGAGAAGGGAAGCTGCTTATTAGCCGCCTCATCAACAATTCCTTGCTGGCTCCGGAGAACCTGCGAAACGATTGCATCTTCTTGCACTTTGGTAGGAGGCGCTCCTGCCACCGAAATCCAGATAAACTGGACGAGGGAGCGCAAGGAGGTGACGAGGTCATCAATTGATCTTAAGATAAGGCTATCGGATCGCTTCTCCTCCCTTATTAGTCCAGCAACGCCTGCAACATTGGCTACCCTCTCAATTTCAATGTGAACGGGCTTATTCGCATGGACCCCTTTAAAGCGCATGGGGAGGTAGAGAACCTTTGGGAAGACGACATTTCCCTGTGAATCTACCTTAAGCGGCTCATGATTCTTCTCTTGGGATAGGAAGGCGAGGGTGGGTCCCACAGCAGAGCAGCAAGCCAGCATCCGCTTCTCATAGTCAGCGGCATCACTCCTTCGAGGCTGTGTAGCCTCAAGCTTGATATAGCTCTCCTTGCCATCAAAGGTGACCTTTAAAGTGGCCATCTGGCTCTTTTGGGACATGGCACGCAACCTCTTAATCAGCGCCTGCGGACGCAGGATTCATTTAGTCTATTTAATGTAATGAAATTTAATTAGTAGTATTATAGTCGGCGCAGTAATAAAAAACCAACTAAACAAATTTGTTTACATGAGGGCTGAGCCTGACAAATGGGTGAAATACTCAAAGATGTGTAATATTTATTTTATTTCAGGTTTTTCCTCCTTTTGCTCAAAAGGGGTCTGAAAAAAATGAAGATATAGAAAATATTTAATATCCTTAGACTAGGACGTGCACTCTGTGCTCATGCTCCCCTTAGCTCGGCCAGGTTAAGGGCGTACTTGGACGCTAAAGTCCCGATTCTCCCATGTGTTGCTTTGAGGCCAAAGGAAGGTGAAGGTCACCTTAGCCCCCTCTTCGAGATCGCGGGTTGGAAGATCGATAAAATAGACGGTAAGACCCGTCTCTTGGCTCTCATAGTCTGTAAAAGAGGCCCAATTATCCAACGTAAATCGACAAGTGGCCGGAGCGTGTAGCTGAATGCGTAAGATCTTGCCTTTGCGAATAAAGTGAAACTGCTGATCGAACCGCCAAATCATATGTGCAGAGACGGTCTTTCGCTTCTGGTAGCGCTCGAATGTTTGGGGAGGCATATCGTAGATCTTTCTCTCCTCTAGAGAGCGAAGGAGCTTGATAAATTCCGAATGTGCCCAGACAAGTGGCATCGCAGACCCTGAGGGTTGTCCATTATAGAGCCGGTGGTCGGGAATATCTGCAGCCTCCCAGATCTGCTCAGGAAGAAAGCCCCCCGGACCTGTCTGTCGCATCATGGTTCTAAGAAGCCGCTCAGCCTCTCTAAAGTTCCCCTTAGCGATCTCATAGTGGCCGCGCTCCCCAGCAAGGAGTGGCCACGCCCTTCCATGCCCCGTTCCATCAAAGGGGGAGCCATCGAGATGCTCGCCATATCCATCCCCATTGTAGCGATGCCAAGCAGGACCTGTTGCCGTCTCCACCTTGAGGATTTTATCTATTGCTTTGACCGTATTCTCTATCCGAGGGTCGTCGGCAGCCCTAAGGCCAAATCGAACAAGAGCCAGAGCGTCACAGGAGATCATATCACTTGCCTTTACGACCCCCTCCTCAATTGGGCGGTTCTTCAAGGGGACATCGCCACCAACCGGCGACCATCCATCCAAAAGGTTCGCCGGAGAGACTCGGACGTAGTAGCCTTCAATCCCCAGCTCTCGGCTGAGGGGGGTATCAGTGGCGTAGAGCCATCTTTCAATATTGTCATTCCATGCATCAGCTGTCTCGCGAAGATAACGCGCGGCGCGCTCATTGCCACACAACTCTTCAAAATCAGCGGCAGCAAGAAGGGCTGCAATCTCGACGGCTAAGGTGAAGGGGGTGTAGCCACCATCCTCCTCCCAACGGTCCTGCTCAGTGATCGGCCCCTCACGCAGGAGAAATGATGCTGCCTTATGCACCATCTCATCGACCTTAAAGTGGGAGAGCGCATTGTTCCTGCGAAAGGCGTCTGCCAGCAATATCGGAAGGCCTACCGAATCCATCTGAACAGCTGTCCAATAAGGGGTGCCATCATCCCACATGTTCTGGACCCAATGGCCATCCGCCTCTTGGTTAGCAAGAAGAAAGTGGAGAACGTAGCGCGCCTTGGTTAAGTTACCAGCCGCCATAAAACCCATGCTGCTTAAGACCTGATCGCGCGGCCAAACAAGATGGTAGCCACCAATATCATTGTCCCCCTTTGAGAGCCCCCAAGGGATTGAGAGGCTGGCAATCATTCCTCCGAGGTGGGTCTTGGACATGTGCGTTTCAAGAGTAGCTGTCGAGGTGCGATAGGCCATACTAAGCTCTGGATCGCTTGCACCTAAGTCTCGGAAGGCGGCTTGCGCCTCTTTCCAGCTATTGACATAGTCCTGATGGAGAGTCTCCCAAGCCGTTAGAAGCGAAGCCCTAGCTTGCTGGCTCGACTCTGCCCGCCCACGGCCAAAAGAGAGCGTGATAAGAAATTCTCCATTGCAGCCCTCAAGATCGATCTCGCCAGTTAGTGCGACATTGCCCTGAGGGGCATCTGTGTAGAGCTCTGTGAGCTGAAAATTCTTGTTAAGATCGGTCCAGCCATCGCTCACGCCAACATAGCCACAAGTGCGCTTTAAGAAGGGGTAGGAGCAGCCAACCGCAAGTCCGGTCCCATGGCGCCTTGCAAAGAGCATCGGCCACCCTTTCACATCATCGATCCATGCATCATTGCCATAACCACAGTTTCGGACGTGAGGCGCCACAAGTAGGTAGAGCTTGTAGTCGCTTAAATTGCCGATCAGCGGCCGAAAGATGACATGAAGGAGGAGCGAATGGCTATGGGGGTCTGTCTGCACAACCTTGACAATCTCACAGCGCCCCTCTTTGCATGTATTGGTGAGTCGATAAGCAGGCACCCCCTTTTCGATCCATTCGATCCTGTGGGTCATATGGCGCTTCTCTTCCGCAAAATAGCCTTTGCCATCGGTGACGATAAACTCAAGATCGCGGATGTTGGCCTGGTCCATGTAAGGATAGTAAACCTCGTTTACAACCCCATGAGAAAGGGTAAACCAGACATTGCTCTCCAAGCTTGTCGCCGTCCCAATACCTGACTTGCCAGCAGAGGTCCAGCGAGGCTCAATCCCTGGCGCTCCTGGAGCAAACCGACGCTGTACTTTTTCAGGCTCTGTCATAATCCCTCTCCAAAAAAA
>JAKBAF010000109.1 GCA_021809305.1 bacterium | reverse complement strand
CCGCACTCCAAATTTGAGCTTACAGCACGGACATTTAGCAGCAAATTCCGATATGGAGTGCTGCACTCCCGTGCAGCTTTGGTTCCGGCCACGCCTGTGGCCATCGTTTGCGTAAAAATGACTTAGATGTATGCGATTACAAACAGGCAGTTTCGGCACAAAATTAACACCCTAACCCGGGGTTCAATTAGAAGCGGTGTTTATGAGCGTGAATTTCTTTAAGTTGACGGCATTGCGCGTAGGCCGGGTGTGATCTGTATGGATTTATCGCGGCCATGTCTAATTGGCAACAACAGCGCCGTGATGTTGCACCACCCATTCGAGGGCGCTCTGCATCATGACAGGCGCGCTAGCCTTGCCTTGTTGGCTTAGCAGGTGTGCCGTCAAAAGAGGCTCTCTATCACGGAGCAGCTCCTTAAGCTTATCCCATGCACCTGGAAAACTCTCCTCAGCGCGATAGCGACCAAGCGTATCGCAAACCTCTCCAGACGCTCGCTCATTTGCAGACTTCATTAGCCGCAAGAGATCTCGTTGCAGATTCGCTCCACGCTTCTCGTAGCTAGCTTTACGCTTCGGCTGGCGCTCAATTCGGTCGACAACTTGAATCTCATCTAATTCAGGGAAGAACCCATCAATCAGCGCGTCAACTGCAGAAAAGAGAAAGCTACAAAGAGGCCAATAGTAGTGATCCGGCCACTCTACAATCTCAGCACTGCGATTACGGAGACCTTCAACCGTCCCATCCGCAGGCCTGCGCTTCTTAAGAACTCCGGTAGGCTTAGCGATCTCTTCTTTCTCTGTTGCAGCACTCTCTCCTCCATTAACCAAAGCTCCAATACGATGCGCGTGCTCGTTGAACTGGTGAGGATTTACCGTGAAGCCATTCTCACCTTCCGCTTTTAGCACAGTGGCTAAGAAGCCATTAATTTGGCCAACTACCTCCGCTTGAACATCAGGTCTGATAATCAAACCTGTGACAAAATCGTTTTTTAACACATCGGAGGTTAATATCTTGCTAAGATAACAAATAGCCTCTTTTTCTTCGGGATCTAAATTAGCGACCCCAACCTCTGGAGCGGGTGAATTATTGCTGAACTTATTTAAAACATAACTAGCCACTCCTGCTACCATATTTTTTACGAGACTCCAGCGGTTAACTTGGGGCTCAAGATAGTCAAGCAGTAGATCAATGTTTGTGACAAAAGACTCTCGGCTTAGAATATTCTTAACTTGATCTAGCATAAGAGAGGCGATCAATATACCTCCACCGCGCAGAGCCTCTTCCTCTATCTTGCCACAATCTGCCCTCTCAAGGCGCGCTAGTAGAGGATCTGATCCTTGTTGTGCCGCATAAGGAGCAACCTGAAGCAGACGGGCAAACTTGCGCTCGAAGTGCTGCTCAGCATGGCGCAGCCTCTCTTCATTGGTGCCCTCACAACGGACCGCCTTATGAAGATGATCCGTCTTCTTTAGCTGCGTTAGCACCCACTGCTCACGCTTCTTCCATAACTTTGTATTCGCCTTATCATCACTGCGACGCGGCTGTGCTAGCTTCTCTTCAGCCAGATTCATAAGCTCAAAAGGAGATGAGCCTTTAAGTGCTTTTAAAAGTCTTTTGCGCACGGTTGATACATGGCCGTGATCAATTCGACCTACAAGCGCATCTCCTACTGGCAAAATAAGCTCTAAGGTTTCATTAACGATGGCTAGATTTTTAACGCTGCTTGTTACCTGGTCTGTAAGAGACTTGCAAACCCCCGTCATCACCTGTGCAAACTCACTATCCTGATCATTTAGTTCTGGCGGAACCCAGCTTCTAATCCGCGCCTGGAGCCGAGCTTGAACCTCCTCAGGGGAGATGTGCTCTGGAGCTTGTGATGAGTACTCCTCTTGCTGAATACGCCCTGTATGGGGCAAGGGGTCAACCGTAGGCTCTTCGACACCGAATAATTCTTCTATAAAAGGAAAGGTCACCATCGCCTCAGCGGCCAGCCCTTTTGCATGCTTCCAGCAGAATGAGCGAGCTTCAATCAAAAATCGTGTATCTGTGACCTGCTCCTTAAGATCAATAAAAAACCCTCCTATCCATCTCTCGAGGGTCGCAAGAAAGCTCCCATCTAGATCACTCTTAGGAGGTGTTGCCGAAAATAGAGCAATGGGAGAGGCTGGCTCTATCGGCGAGTCTATTTTAAAGAAAAAAACATCTTCAAGGGATTGAGCAGCGGCTCCAAGATGATCATCAGCCTGAATGATCGCAGGCCGAGCTACCTTGGAGGCCTGCGTCGCGCCTTGCTTCGTTGAAGCAGGGGGAGGTGATGGTAAAGGCGGGTTTTGAACCGCAGGAGACTTTTCGGGCTTATTCCAGGTAAATGAAAACCAGCTCATTATTTAGCCCCTCCGCTCGGAACCCCGGGCTCTATTGGCAACGGAAGGGAAGGATGATCATGGAGCCACTTAACGGCGCATTTAACAAGCTCTTTTGCACTTACACTCCCCTGCAATTCCAGGAGATGGTTAAAGAGCTCCTCGTTTCGCGACTCCCCATCAACTTCATCTTGGCACGCCTCCTTGAGTCTCTCCCAGCAACCTGGCATCTGCTTCTTCATCAGATAGTAGTGGAGAGAGATAGCAACAGGTGGTCGCTCCGCGGCTTGCTTAAGGAGAGCTAGGAGGTCATGCGCAAGGATTTCGCGCATCGAATGAGCTCTGTCTACCTTCTCTTCTTCAGTTAACCCCTTAGATGAAGAGGTCTCTAGGCGGTCAACAAGACCAACCCTCTCCATCTCAGGGAAGAGTGTATAAAAGATATCATCGGTGAGTTGCAGAGCAAGATTGGTAAAAGCCCAGGGGTAGCTCTCCATCTGCCGTTTAAGAGCTTCACATCTCTCATCTAAATGGAGAGCCTTACCGATAGCAGAACCCAGACGGGTCTTTGGTTTTTTTGGAGGAGTTGGACTCTCACGGCCTAAGGTATTATCACGGACCGTCGAAGCCCAATCCACAAGCGGCTCTGCACGCACCCGGGCCCTGCCATCTACGCTATGCAGAAAGGTGCCAACAACAGCATCAGCTTGCTCGCTTAAGGCCGTATCTAACTTCAGCGGAACATAGGAGAGGCTATCATTTGCGAGGATGTCTCGGCAGACAATTGTTGAGAGCTTACTCACACCCGCCTGCTCCTCAGCAGTTAATTTTGGATGTGGAGAGACCTCCGCAGGGGCTGCAAATGGATCAATAGAGAAGGCTTGTGTCGTCTCAACAACACCATCAATAAGTGGCATCAAAAATTCCGCGCTGCTCAGCCTCTCAATCTGCTCCACCCAGAGCTCTGCCATGAGAATGGCTCCCATCTTGACTCCGCGATCCCCAAACTTAACGCTCGCCGGACGATTCAATCTAGCAACGAGCGGATCGGAATCGATCTCAAGATAGGGGGCTGTCTGAAGAAGGCGCGTAAAGAGAGCGGTGTAGTATTTCTTAAGCTCAAGACGCCTCCCCTCAGAGGTAGCTCTAATGGAAATCGCAGGATGGAGCATCCCCTGTTCTTGAAGCTTCTCAAGCACATGAGCTTCGCCTTCAATAGAAGAGCGGTTTTCACTCCTACATTTGGCATCAGCCTCATTTGCAAAAGCAAAGGGTGAGGCAACGCAAAATCTGTTCAAAAGAGCGTGCCGTATCTTGCCTCCGTGCTCCTCCTCGAGCCGCTTAACGATCACATCGCCGATCTGTAAGCCACGCTCACAGACATCATTAAAATAAGTGGGGTGTTGGACGAGCGGTGCCACACGCGCATCTTTCTCAAGCTCACCCATACCGTAATCGGCAAGATCTCTTACAATCGCAACAAAATCGCGCTCTTCGCTCGTAGAGGGTGTATGGCCTATTGTCCAATCCTTAACGCGATGCGTGACCTTATCAACTAAGTCTTGGCGAGCAGCATTCGGCCTGTAGACCTTTGGCCTCTGCCCAGCAGAGAGCGCCCCTGGCTGCTCTTCAAAGGGTGACCCAAAAAGTTCCCCAAGAAAGGGAAAGGTCTGGACCGCGTCTTTCGACCAATCGGAGAAAAAGCGGCCTATAGAGCTGATAACCCCTTGAAGGAGGTGGGATCCACCAATCTCTCTTTTGAGGTCGGAGAAGAACTCGCGAGCAGAGGTCGAAACCCTATGCCATGTCGTCTCGTCTGGATTGTAATCCTCAGTGCTGTAGCCCCAAGCCCCTCCTAATTGATGCGCTGTTTCAATAATTTCTTTTGCGGCAAACGACATGGTCGGTAGAGGAGCTTGGGGCTCACTATCTTCCAGATCTTCCCAACCCTCATCGAGTGGCTCCTCAGGCCTTGGAGTGTCCTCAAGAAGGAGCGGCTCGGAGGTCTCTTCCAATTCCTGGAGGCCGCCCTGAACAGCCTGACGTACAGCTAAGCGAGTACTCTCCGGCAACTTGCCAGTAAATAGAAACTTTGCAGCCCCCAAAACGCCTTCCATTGTACTCATTGGCTGCATGGGAATAGAAGCTTCAAGTCGAGCGGCAGAGGCCGGAGTGATAGGCACCATCGCCTGAGAAGGGGTAGCACCAATAGGGAGGTCAGACATCTATTTAAACTCGCTTTTTTTTGGAATTGATTATCCCAAATAGGCGAATTTAGTTCAAACTAAACATTAATTTCGTCGACTGGTAAATAATTTATTTTTGAATGAACCTCTCAAGGCGACCCACAAGTTCAATTGGCAGACGTGCAGTCAAAATGATCTCGTTTTCAACATACTCCTGCTCTACAACCTCGCCAAGGCGCATGATATCCGCAACAAGTCGGTACTCGCTCTGTGGAATTACAAGTTTAACTTCGCGACGCATCGCATGGATCTCGCGCACCATAAGCTCGAGCAGCCCCTCAAAGCCACTCCTCTCCTTTGCCGAGATAGCTACAGATTTCGGATAGAGGAGGCGCAGCCGCTCAGCCATAAAGATAGACTCGCTCCTATCTACTTTATTCAAGAGGGTTAGCATCGGATGCGCCTCTGCGCCAAGCTCTTTTAGCACCTCATGGACCGCTTTCGCCTGCTCAAGCGCCGCCGGATGGCTTGCATCAATAACATGCAAGAGAACATCTGCAAATGTCGCCTCTTCAAGTGTACTCTTGAATGCCGCCACAAGTTGATAGGGCAGTTTGCGGATAAAGCCCACCGTATCGATCAAGAGTATCTCCTGCTTGCCAGGCAGTGTGAACTTACGCGTTGTCGTATCAAGTGTCGCAAAGAGCTTATCCTCTGCAAGCACGCCGGC
>JAKBAF010000108.1 GCA_021809305.1 bacterium | reverse complement strand
GCTTCTCTCCTATAAGGAGCTTCAGGCGTGTTTTTTTGATCGCTCTCTTGCTATTAGTCAGGGGCTGCGTGCAAAAAGTTGGGACCTTCTTATCTTTATTCTTATCGTTGTTGCAGTACTCATGGGAATTCGAACGGTCGGTGTCGTTCTAATGTCTGCTATGCTGATTGCGCCACCTGCTGCTGCTCGCCAGTTTACCTCACGTCTCAGCTATCTCCTACCGCTCTCTGGGTTGTTTGGGGTTGTGAGTGCTTTTCTTGGCAACGCACTCTCAATCTATGGAGGTGCTACACTCGCTGCGCGTTTTCCCGATCGATCCTTCTCTCTTCCGATGGGCCCAATGATTGTTCTTGTCGCCGCTTTTCTATGTCTTTTGTCTCTTCTTTTTGCACCTGAGCGCGGTCTTGTTTTGCGGCGGATTCGAATCTTTTTTTTCCGCTTTCATTGCGCTCAGGAGAATATCCTAAAGACCATCTGGAGAGCGGGGGAGGGTGGGTGCGCCTCGCAAGCATCACTTAAGCGTGTGAATTCAATTGGGAGGATCCCCCTGATCCTTGCTCTCTATTCCCTAAGGCGGCAAGGATGGCTCTCAAAGGAGCGAGGGGGGTATCGACTTACCTCTGATGGGTGGTGGAAGGCGGTCAGAATTGTGAGGCTCCACCGTCTCTGGGAGGTCTACCTTGTCGACCACTTAGGGGTTGGTACAGAGAGGGTCCACAGGAGCGCAGAAGAGATGGAGCATATCATCACCCCTGAGTTGGAGGAGCACCTTACCCTCCTGCTTGGCGATCCCAAGGTTGATCCCCATCTTCAACCCATTCCGCCTCGAGATATGCTTCCCAGGGAGTCAGGATGAACCCCTACCGCGGAGCTCACTTCTTTGATGTCCTCTTCCTCCTACTCCGTCGCCTCTTTGATTGGGCTAGGGGCAACCAGAGCCTATCTGAGCTTGCCTCCGATGAGATACAGCTCCTTGTGCTTATCGGGGTCTCGATCTCGAGCGCCCTCATTGGCTCCTTCCTGGTCTTCCGCCGTATGGCGATGCTTGCCAATTCGCTCTCCCACACGGTACTTTTGGGAATTGTGGTCGCCTTTCTTCTTCTTCAGAGGGGAGCCCTAGAGCACGATGGCGTCTTTGCCACACTTGGTATTCCGACACTTGTGATTGCTGCCCTTTTTGCCGGTCTGCTCACAACCCTTTTAACAGCGCTTCTCACCCGGTATGCTCGCCTCCAAGAGGATGCGGCTAATGGCCTTGTCTTCTCGACCCTCTTTGCTGTTGGCATCCTTCTTGTGAGCCTCTTCACACGAAACCTCCATCTCGGTGCTGAGGTCATCATGGGTAATCCCGATGCCCTCCATGTAGCTGATTTAAAACTCGTCTATATTGTTCTTGGGGTTAACCTCCTTACTACCCTTCTCTTCTTTCGACCTTTCGTTGTGACGACCTTCGATCCGGGCTTTGCAAGATCGCTCGGTTGGCCCTCTGCCCTCATCAGCTATATCCTGATGGCAGAGGTCTCACTCGGTGCCGTTAGCGCCTTCCGTGCAGTTGGCGTTCTTATGCTCCTTGCTTTTCTTGTTGCACCCATACTCTCAGCCCGGCTCTTGACCCATCGTTTAGGGTCACTTCTTGTGATAGCCTCGCTTATTGGGGCCCTAGCTTCGCTCTTTGGTGTGGCAACGGCGCGTGGGGTCCTCTCCACCTACGGCCTGCCCCTATCGACAGGTGGCCTTGTCGTCTGCTATCTTGGCCTCTTCTATGGAGCGTCTCTTGCGACGCATTTTATTTTAAAACGTGTTAGGGTGGCCTCTCCGAGATCAGAAGAGCTCGAGGGGTTTCCTGGATGACCCCTGGATAACCCCTAGGTGAAATCGATGGCTTCGTCCGTTGACTTTTTCAGGGTACGAGGTATACTGAATGCTAATTCCTTCTATTAAAACCGTTTGTATCGCAAAAAAGATCTCCTCAGGATAGGACGTATAGATGGCCATTCTTACATTAATTTTAGCCGCTCTTGGCCTCGGTCTTCTCGTCTTTATCCATGAGCTCGGCCATTACTTCATGGCCAGGCACGTTGGGATTAAGGTAGAGGCATTTAGCATTGGTTTTGGGCGCCCCATTGTGCGCTGGATGCGCGGCGATGTTGAGTGGCGCATTGGCTGGCTGCCCTTCGGTGGCTACGTACGGATGGCCGGCACCGACCCGAAGGGCGACCTTCAGCCTCATGAAGTGCCAGGTGGCTTCTTCCAAGCGCGTCCACTCAATCGGATCAAGGTGGCGTTAGCAGGACCCATTATAAACATCGTTTTTGCTTTTCTTCTCTTCACTGGGATGTGGATATTTGGAGGGCGCGAGAAGCCCTTTTCTGAGTTTACACAGCGCCTGGGATGGGTCGATACTGAATCGGCTCTTTATGCAGATGGCATTCGGCCGGGCGATATCATAACCTCATATGATGGTCATCCTGTTAAGTCAGCTTCGGATCACCTTTACGCCCCGATGATGTCGGGAAAAGAGGTTCGTGTCGAAGGGTTCAAAGTCGACTACACTAAAGGTCTTGCTACCCCCTTCTCGCTCGATGTCGCCCCCTACCACAATCCCATGAGCGTTGATCGCGATATCATGACCCTTGGGGTCTTATCTGCTAGCTATCTGATCTACGATAACGCCTCAAACAAGGCGGCCACCCCAGCAATTGCCGCATCCGGTATTCAAACGGGTGACCGGCTCTTGTGGGTAGATGGAGAGCTCCTCTTCTCATATGCCCAGCTGCAACACCTACTCAACAGCTCTCACGCTCTTATAACAGTTGAGAGAGGAGGCGAGACGCGCCTTATCCGGACCGCTCGGCTCCCCTTAACCGAATTTGCCTTAAGCCCCGAGCTTCGCGATGAGGTGAGCGACTGGCAGTTTGAGGCGTTGGCGGGCTCACACGGCGAGACCCCGCTCTTTATCCCCTACGGCTTTACAAGTGATGGCACAGTGACGGGGCCCCTAAATTGCATTGATCCTGAATGCGAGGCGCTCTTTGTCGCGAGCGCGATTAAGCGCGCTAACGGCGATATCCTACAGCCAGGGGATCGTATTGTCGCTGTCGATGGGGCGCCGGTTAGTCTGGGCGCAGAGATTCTCAAGGCGCTTCAGAGCCACCAGGTTCAGGTGATTGTTGAGAGGGAGTCAAGGGGTTGGCCTTTAATCTCTTCAAAGCTTGCCGATGTGGACTTTGATAGGTCGATCCATTGGGAAGATCTAGCAGCCTTAAGCCACTCTATCGGCTTGACCTCAACACCACGCCAGCTGGGAAACCTCGTTCTGCTCAAGCCCATTGTTCCAGTCCCAGCCTATCTTGCGGCTCAGGCGCTGGGTCAAAGTGAGGAGTTTACAAAGAGAATGCAGGAGGCGCGTCAGAGGGCTACTTCTGTTTCAGATGAGTCCGTGCGCTCTCAGCTCCTCAAAATGATCGATGCCACCGAGAAGTCAATGACATTGGGCGGGCTGCCGATTAAGGATCGCATCGTGCGCTACAACCCACCACCCCAGGTCCTCTTTGTCAATGTTCTTGGCGAAATGGGACGCACCCTCAAGGCACTTTTTTCAGGCTACCTCAATCCGAAGTTTCTATCGGGCCCAATTGGCATCGTTCAAGTGATGCAATTTGGCTGGAGTAAGGGAGTTACAGAGGCTCTCTACTGGCTCGGTCTTGTCAGCCTCAACCTCGGTATACTCAACCTCCTTCCCATACCAGTACTAGACGGCGGACAGGTCTGCTTTGCCGCCTACGAGGGAATCACTCGGCGCCGCATCAAGCCAAAGACCATGGAGAAGCTCGTCATTCCCTTCGTTATTCTCCTCGTCGGTTTCATCATCTTTGCCACCTACAACGATCTAAGCCGCCTCTTCCACGGCTTCTTTTAAACAATATTTGGGGGACTCCGCCCCCAAACCCCCGCCAGAGGGCTTGTGCCCTCTGGACTCCCCATATGTTATAGTTTTGCCTTTAGTCCTATTTGGCAAGAACATTTAATCTCTTATCGAAAAGGCTCCGTCTTTTCGATAAGGGAGTTGTAATTTTTACAAGACGAACGCTACGGCTACAGAAAACGTAATGGGTGTCCAGAGGGCCTTGGCCCTTTGGCGGGGTTTGGGGCGGCGCCCCAAGGGCTTTAAGCGAAAAGAGATGAGGCAAACGCCTCAGGATCAAAGGGAACGAGGTCGCCAATTGATTCGCCGAGGCCGACGAATTTGACGGGGATGCGGAGTCCCTGTTCGATGGCGACGACGATGCCGCCTTTGGCGGTGCCATCGAGTTTGGTGAGGATGATGCCTGTGAGGGGGGTGAATTCGTTGAAGGTGCGTGCTTGATCGATGGCGTTTTGGCCGGTTGTGGCGTCGAGGACAAGGAGGGTTTCGTGGGGGCTATCGGGTAGGAGTTTGGAGGAGACGCGGCGGATTTTGGCGAGCTCTTGCATGAGGTCGGTCTTTGTGTGGAGGCGGCCGGCGGTATCGATTAAGACTTTGGTGGCTTTCCGGGCGAGGGCGGCGGTGATTGTATCGAAGACGACAGCTGAGGGGTCGGCGCCGGGGTTGTGTGCGACGATGTCGCACCCTATGCGCTCTGACCAGGTAGTGAGCTGATCGATGGCGGCGGCGCGGAAGGTGTCGGCGGCGCCTAGTATGACCTTTTCACCTGAGGCAGCGAAGAGGTGGGCGAGTTTTGCGATGGAGGTTGTCTTGCCGTTGCCATTGACGCCAACGATGAGGAGGACTGTGGGGAGGCCAGCTGGGGCGCACTTGAGCTCGCGGTGCTGGGCTTGGAGTAGGGCGATGAGCTTGTCTTTAAGAAGGTGGAGAATGGCATCTGGTGTGGCGGTGGGGTTTTTCCGCAGGAGTGTGGCGACCTCGGCTGTGAGCTCGGTGGCGCAGGTGACACCGAGATCGGCTTGGAAGAGTAGCTCTTCTAACTTCTCTAATGTTTCAGCGTCGATCTTCCCCGAGAAGAGATCGCGAATTCCTCTGCCGAGAAAAGAGGTGGTGCGTTTGTAGGCTTCTTTGACGCGTCTTAGGCTGCCCTTAAAAAAATTTAGCACGTGACCGCTCGTTTCTCAGTTAAGATCAGAAACAACGTAGCATAGAAGAGCGTAATCGTGGTAGGGTGCGATTTTATAGGGGTTCCCGTATGGTTCCCTGGGGAGAGAGCGATGAACACCCACGAATATCAGGCAAAAGAGATCCTTGCGAAGTATGGCATTCCCATTCCGAAATGGGGGGTCGTCTCCTC
>JAKBAF010000107.1 GCA_021809305.1 bacterium | reverse complement strand
GTAAGCTCAAATTTGGAGTGCGGTACGCCTGTACCGCTTTGGTTCTGGCCACGCCTGTGGCCGTTAAATAGAAGATTGCACGCCCGAAGTGGAGTGCAGCCCATTGAGGAAATTATGAAAATGGCCCATCGATGGAACCCTTTGATCTAAGAGAGTGGCCCCGCTTCGCGTGCTCTGGCGGTGATCTCACCCAACCTGCAATCATCGATGAGGTGGCCATCCACTCTGAGGCGGTGGCCTCAAAGCGCTCTCTCTTTGTCGCGTTAAAGGGGGCACGGGTCGATGGCCACGCCTTTCTCGAGGCCGCTGCTGCACGGGGCGCATCCTTTGCGCTCGTAGATCGGGAGGTAGCTACCCATAAGCGCCCTCCCCCTCCATCACTCACCTATCTTCTTGTCGATGACCCCTTAGAAGCACTTCAGGAAATTGCGAGGCTCTATCGCGATGCAATCAATCCTGTCGTTGTGGGTATTACAGGCTCCTTTGGTAAGACGATGTGCAAAGACCTCTTAAGCGCACTCCTTTGCAAAGAGCGCTCCCTTATCGCCTCGCCAGAGAGTTTCAACAGCCAGCTAGGTGTCGCTTTAAGCCTCTTCCGTTTAAGGCGAGGTGATGAGATCGCCCTTATTGAGATGGGCGTCTCAAAACAAGGAGAGATGGAGAGGCTTGTTCGCACGGCATCGCCCTCCCACGCACTTGTCACATCAATTGGGGCCGCGCACCTAGATAGTATTGGGGGACTAGCCGCCATTGCTGCTGAAAAAGGAGCACTCGTAGAGGGGCTGCCAGAGGGAGGATGGGCGCTTCTTCCCTCAAATGAGCCTCTGCTCAAGCGCGTGCAGGGCAGATCAGGACGCAACCTCCTTGCAGACCATCCCCACCAGGACCTCCCCCATCTAACAGAGCTCGTGCGCTCTCCAAAGGGCGTGCGCTACACCATCACCTTTCCGAATGCCCTCCCTCTATCAGGTGAGTTTGCCCACCCCTTTTTGCACCAGTACACCCTCTGGAATATCGCCCTCAAGGCGGCCTATCTGCTTGGCGCAACACGTGAGATGATTGGCGAGGCCCTGCTCTCTTACCGACCAGAGCCAATGCGCTGTGAGGTGTGGACCTCACCGCTTGGCACAACCTTTGTTAACGACTGCTACGCTGCAGACCCCCTCTCTATCGAAAAGAGCCTTCGCCTTTTTGCAAAGCTACCAAGGGAGCGGCGTCGAGTCTTTGTCTTTGGGGGTCTCTCCTCGCTCTCACGTGGGAGAGAAGGCGCCATGGCGCGCCTCAACGCAGCCATAAAGGAGGCCGCAATCGATGTGCTCCTTCTAACAGAGGCGGCAGCGTCGATGTCGATGGAGCCTCTCCGGCAAGAGCTTACTCGCTCGGCACCGAAGCTTGAAATCCATCTCTGCCCCACAAGAGCCGCTGTCGTGGAGCGGCTGCGAGCTCTGCAGCAGAGAGGGACCGTCGTCCTCATCAAAGGAGCCGCTCGTGAGCTTCTAGAGGCGATAAGTGGAGATCTTGCCGAAGGAATTGGTCGCAGTCGGCTAACCCTCCATCTCGATGCCGTGCGCCATAATTTAGAGGCGCTCCTGCGCCATACGGGAGAGGGGGCCCAGGCGATGCCGATGCTTAAGGCCTCCGCCTATGGGACGAGTAGCGTAGGTCTTGCCCACACCCTCGCCTATTTTGGACATAAGATCTTTGGTCTTGCCCACCTCCAGGAGGCGATAGAGCTTCGCCTAGCAGGGGTGAGCGCTGACCTCTTCGTTCTCCATGCCGCAAAGGGAGAGCTGTCACAAGTTGTCGATTGGGATCTCCAGGTAGCAGTGAGCGATAGGACTACCCTTTTAGACCTTGCAACAATTGCGCTGCAAAGAGGCAAGATCGTCTCTGTCCACCTACATATCGACACAGGAATGCGACGCTTTGGCGTCCGTCCGAGCGATGCGTTAGAGCTCGCAAAAGAGATCGCTGCTAACCCCTCTTTGCGCCTTGTCGGAGCGCTCTCTCACCTAACCTCAGCAGAGGACCCATCGCAGGATAGTGTGACGAAAGGTCAGATCGACCTCTTCCTAAAGACGTGCCACGACCTCAAGGAGAAGGGCATCTCTTTGCAACTATTGCACATCGCTAACTCCGCCGGTGCCATGCGCTTTGCCATACCCGAGTGCAACCTCATCCGCCCAGGACTTGCCCTCTTTGGCCTCTACCCCTCAAGCGCCACAACGGGGAGCGTAGAGCTTAAGGCAGCGCTCTCTCTTACCTCTCACTTAGCTGCCATCCACGACCTATCCGAGGGTGAGCGGGTCAGCTACGGCGGCACCTATGAGGTGAGTGCCACAGCAGAGCGAATTGGGATCGTCCCTCTAGGCTACTTCGATGGGATCCACAAGAGCTTTGGCAATGGTGCCTATCTACTCGTCCATGGCAAGAGGGCGCCAATTGTTGGAGCTATCTGCATGGACTATCTTATGATCAGCCTCGCCTCAATCCCAGAAGCGGAGGTTGGCGACACCGTGCACCTCTTTGGCCAGGATGAGTATGGCTGCACCCTTCGCGCTGAAGAGTTTGCAAGGCTTGGGTCGAGCACGCCCCACCAGCTCATTACCTGCCTTGGACCCCGCATCCAACGCCTCCTTGTCTATGAAGGGGAGAGCTACGACGCCATCAGACTTTAAGTAAAGGGGAAACAACTTGCGTGCAATGGTTTTAGATCAGATTGGAAAGCCTCTTACCCTTAGGGAAATAGAGAAGCCTGTCCCAAAGCAGGGCCAAGTGCTGATAAGGGTGGGTGCCTGTGGAGTCTGCCGCACGGACCTGCATGTTGTGGATGGCGAGCTGCCACAGCCAAAACTTCCCTTAGTGCCAGGCCACCAAATTGTAGGGGAGGTCGTGGAGCTCGGAGAGAAGGTGGTAGGCGTAACGCTGGGGAGCCGCGTTGGTGTGCCATGGTTTGGGGGGTGCTGCGGAAAATGTACTTTCTGTTTAGAGGGAGCAGAGAACCTCTGTGACAACGCCATCTTTACCGGATACCAAGTGGACGGGGGTTTTGCAGAGTACTGCGTCGCAAATGCAGCCTTCGCCTTTCCTATCCCTAAAGGTTATGACGATATTCACGCAGCTCCTCTTCTTTGCGCAGGATTGATCGGCTACAGGTCTCTATCGATGGCGGGAAAGGCTAAACATATAGGCTTCTTCGGCTTTGGCGCCGCCGCTCACCTGATTGCCCAGGTCGCAGTTCATCAAGGACGGCAGGTCTACGCCTTTACAAGGCAGGGCGACCTTGCCGGTCAAGCCTTTGCACGAAGCCTCGGGGCCGTTTGGGCGGGCGACTCCCTGGAGCTCCCTCCACTCTCTTTAGATGCCGCTCTCATCTTTGCCCCAATCGGAGAGCTCGTCCCACAGGCTCTAAAAGCTGTGAGAAAGGGAGGAGCCGTCATTTGCGCCGGCATTCATATGAGCGACATCCCCTCCTTTCCCTATTCGCTTCTATGGGGTGAGCGATCGATAAAATCGGTTGCCAATTTGACTAGAAAGGATGGCGATGAATTCCTCCAGCTTGCCCCTCAAGTTCCAGTAAAAACTGAGGTCACCGTCTATCCACTAGACAAGGCCAACGAAGCCCTAGATGACCTTCGCCATGGCCGATTTGAAGGCGCTGCGGTGATCTCTGTCAGGTAAAATGGACGACCGGCAGGTAGACGACGCTCTAACAGGGTCTTTTCTACCCTCACCAGCTAAATCCTTGATGATAACATCGTTTTTGCACGCTAACATGTGTCATATTAGCGTGCAGTATAGGTGTTATTGACCAGTATGGCATAGTAATATAAAATGATTTCTTCGATGTTTCTATAGCAACAGCACCATTTTCCACTCCAAACCTACCGGCCTATTCGGTCCATTCGGGGGGCGTGCCCAAAATCTCTCTTGCGGATATGATTTGCGAAACGAGGGGACGAGCATTAAATCTTACCAGAAGATCCTTAGCCTATCGCGCGAGAGCGCAACGCTTCGCAGTGTCTCCCACCTCCTTGAATGGGACCAGAGAACCCATATGCCAGTTGGGGGAGGCGCTGCCCGTGCCGAGCAGCGAGAGCTCATCGCCAAGCTGCTACATGAGCGCAAGACCTCAAAAGCTTTTCAGCGCGCCCTTGGTAAGCTCATCGATATCGAAACGGGGCGATTCCTCGTTCCCGACCTCACCTTTGCGCAACAAGCGGCTCTTCGAGAGTGGAGGCGTGATCTGCTGATTGCCATGAAGCTGCCAACGCGCTTTGTAAAGGCGTGGGAGCGGCTCACCTCTCAGGCCTCCTCCGCCTGGGAGCTTGCCAGAAGAGACAACGCCTTTGGCAGATTTGCCCCTTTTCTTGAGAGAATTATCGCCCTATGCCAAG
The DNA here is from genome assembly GCA_021809305.1 of bacterium. GTDB lineage: Bacteria > Chlamydiota > Chlamydiia > Chlamydiales > JAFEGQ01 > JAKBAF01. The sequence goes on along the minus strand of JAKBAF010000107.1, from coordinate 889 downwards.
AGAAGGCAACACTCCTCGGCTACAAAGATCACCTCTACGACCCCCTCTTGCAGGAGTTTGAGCCCGATGCGACCCATTCGGATATCGCGGCCCTCTTTCAAGAGCTCACACCACCGATACTCGCTCTGCTAAAGGCAATTCGCGAAAAGAGCGAGCCAGCACATGACTTTCTCCTCCTCTCCTACCCCAAAGAGCCGCAGATGGAGTTTGCACGCCTCCTTGCCGCAAGTGTCGGCTTTAACGAGGAGAATGGCGCGCTCGATCTCGCCGCCCACCCCTTTTGCACCGCGCTCCATCCGAGCGATGGCCGCATCACCACAAGGGTGTTAAAAGAGCGTCCCATGTCTAACTTTCTTGCCACACTGCACGAGGCGGGCCACTACCTCTATGAGGTCTCTCTTCCACAAGCGCACTTTGGCTCACCACTAGGTGAAGCGGTCTCCCTTGGAGTGCACGAATCTCAGTCACGCTGGTGGGAGACGAGGATCGGCCTTACCCGCCCCTTTTGGGAGCACTTCTATCCAACACTCCAGAAATTCTTTCCCTCACAACTTGGCAAGGTCTCGCTGGATAGCTTCCATAGGGCCATAAACCGCGTCGAGAAGATGCCCATTCGCGTTGAGGCCGATGAGGTCTCCTATCCTCTTCACGTCATCTTGCGCTTTGAGCTAGAGTGCGCTCTCCTTGAGGGTGTCCTCTCGGTTCGCGACCTGCCTGAGGCGTGGAATGAGAAGATGAAGACGCTACTTGGAATTACCCCTCAAAATGATGCACAAGGCGTTCTTCAGGACGTCCACTGGTCGCTCGGTATCTTTGGCTACTTCCCCACCTACGTCCTTGGCAACCTCTATGCTGCCCAATTCTTTGAGACATTCGAAGGTGAGGTTCC
>JAKBAF010000106.1 GCA_021809305.1 bacterium | reverse complement strand
AGAAGAACGCGCCCTGTAACCCAGATGGAACGTGTTGCCGTCAGCCTCCAACTGCACCGCAAAGCGTACCCGGTTGCGATAGGCCCACGGTTCAGCGCTCAGCGTCTGGATGGGTACCGCTGTCTGTACTCCAGCACGCTGCAATGCCTCCGCCAGGATTGCCTGCGCCGCGTTCAGGGACGCCTGCACGATGATGGTCGCGGTGATGTTGGGCACCACCACGTATCCCCCCTCGGCTTTGAGCAGGTAAATCTGCTTTAGGAACTGGTTGCCTGCGCTCGAGACCCGTAGGCATAGCTAAATCGGTCTATCAACCACTAGCGGTGCCCCAATTAATTAGCGAATTTTTCCAACAAATTTTAGACACAGCTAATGCCATTAGAGACCCCTTTGAACAATCATTTTTTGCAATGGTTCAGTTACCCTATCTGCAACCCTTTCTGGATGTAAACAAGCGGGTATCAAGGCTTGTAGCTAATATTCCTTTGATTCGCAAAAACCTATGCCCACTCTCATTTGTGGATGTACCTGAGCAGGTCTATGTCAGCGGTCTTCTCGGTGTATATGAACTAAACCGCATTGAGTTATTGCGTGAAGTCTTTGTGTGGGCCTATGAGCGCTCCAGCTCTCTTTATTCGGCAACGCGTCAAGAGCTCGGAGAGCCGGATCCCTTTCGCTTACGGTATCGCAATCTCATCATCACGATGGTGGGGGAGATTGTTCGCAGATGCATGAATAAGGAAGCGGCGGTAGCGGCCATTAGACAGAGAGCCTGTGAAACTGTGGCTATGCCTGATCAGAAGAAATTTATTGAAGTCATTGAAGTTGAACTGATGAGCCTGCACATAGGAAATATCGCCCGATTCCGGCTAAGACCTTCAGAGTACGAGGCATGGCTAAAAACATGGCAGTGAGAGTGCGGACCGAAGAAATTAAAGGTTTGTTAGACGATCTTTATAAATAAGGCCCTCCTTAAGAATCATCTCATAGCGATCTTCATGCAGGAGGGATATCTCTTCAAATGGATTGCCTTGTAAGACAAGAAGGTCCGCGTAAGCACCAGGGGCGATGAGACCGAGCTTTCCTTGCATTTGTAAAATCTCAGCATTAAGCCGATAACTGTATTTTTGAAGAGCAAGTTCATATTTGTGCCTGTGAAGACGCTTTTGATAGGGTCTCTTATAAGGAACGAGATGCCAAAGAGGGTGGAGGGCCTACTCGCCTATAGGATATATATATAAATTTTTGGCTAGTTACAATTCATCTTTCGGCGCATTCATAGACGCGCGAGAGTGGTGGCCTCCTTAGGCTGGTGTTTAGCCAAGAGCAGGAAATAGGAGAAGCTGACCAGGTGGCCAGCTTCTCAACAATAGATGCATGAGAGGTAAAATATGACTCTACTGAAATGGGCGCTCATCTGCTTTGTTCTAGCACTCATCGCTGGTGCTCTTGGATTGCGCCGAACAGCTGGCGTTCTAAAAACCATCGCGAAGATCTTCTTTTTTATCTTCTTGGCGATCTTTATTATCCTACTCGTCTTGGCCCTTCTTGTTATAAGCGCAGTAGCTGTTGTCTAGTAACTATCAGAACTTTCGCATTCCAATTTGCACCTATCTTCTTCTAAACCCAGGGGCAAACACTAGTGCGAATTGTTTTGGCTCAGGTTTTCTTCAGTACCCCACTTCGCTACGGATCCAGCTGTAACCGCACTGAAGACAGCAGCGCCACCCACTGCGGAGCTCACTCCTATAAGAGCACCAAGACCTACAGAGTCAGGCTTGGATGCAACCACCGCTAAGAATATGAATGCGGTAATAATTGCACCGACTCCAGAAAAAATTGCAGCTGTCTTCATTTTTTCGGAATCTTCTCTGCCAAAAATCGGGCGAGCCGCTGCATTTGTCCTGTTAGCGGGTGAAGTAGGAACCGCTGCCTTGCTAAATGGTGTTATATCTTTATCTGCATTGAAGTTCTGTATACCTGCTAATTCTTTCATCTTATTACGCCTTTTGTTTTTATTATCACAACTATATGTTTCTTTTTCTATTATGCAACTAATCGATTAAAAAATGAAATTTCTTTACATTAAAACAATAAATAAAAAATCCCCACAAGGGGATCACCTTATTCTTCATAAGAAGTCGGCGCCAAATGAAGGCGTTTCAGCAATTCTTGCGGAGTCGTGCCGATAGTTACTGCGGTTGAAATAAGAGCTTCGATCTTTAATAAAATTGAATAAAATACCCGCTTTTTAGGGAATCCCCTGGACTACATGGGGATGCCCTTCCATTGATGCAACGCGATGACTGTTATTAGTAGCGATGGAGCTTGCGGATAGCAGCTTCTAGATCAGCGAGTTGTGGCAGGACGGCATCTTCTAGCGGCTTGGAGTAGGGAATCGCGCAGTCAAGCCCTGCGAGCCGGCTAATGGGGGCATCGAGGTACTCGAAGGCCTTTTCAGCGATGGAGGCGGCAACTTCTGCGCCAAAGCCGCAATTGCGTGGCGCCTCATGGGCGATAAGAAGCTTGCCGGTCTTGGTCACGGAGGTGATAATGGTAGCAAGGTCGAGGGGGACAAGTGTGCGCAGATCGATGATTTCGATATCGATCCCCTCTTCGGCAAGTTTCGATCCAAGCTCAGCTGCCATCACGACCATCATGCCGTAGGCAACGACTGTGAGATGGGCACCTTGTCGGACCGTGGAGGCCTGGCCGAAGGGAATGAGGGTATCTGGGCCAAAGACAGGTCTTGCGCAGAATTTAGCTTGCCGGTAGAGCGCCTTGTGCTCGAGGAAGATAACGGGGTTTGGGTCGCGGATAGCCGTTTTAAGGAGCCCCTTTGCATCAGCGGCGTTGCTTGGAATGACCACCTTCAGACCCGGGAGGTGGGCAAGTATGGCCTCAATGCTCTGAGAGTGGTAGGGGCCGCCTTGTATGTAGCCCCCGTAGGGCATGCGGAGCACGAGCGGCACCTGCCACTCACCACCTGAGCGGTAGTGGATCGAGGCGACCTCACTTGCAAGAAGGTTAAAGCCCGGCCAGAGATACTCGGCAAACTGGATTTCGGCAACCGGGCGGTGGTAGCCACCAAGTGCAAGACCAAGCGCCAACCCCACAATTGTCGACTCGGCAAGGGGGGTGTTGAAGCAGCGCCGCGGACCGAATTTTGTGGTAAGACCCCGAGTCGCACCGAAGACCCCACCTTTTCCATGGGCAACATCCTCGCCAAAGACAAGAAGGCCGCTGTCACGCTCCATCTCCTCAGAGAGGGCCTGGTTGATCGCATCGATCATGACCATGGACTCGCCAGTTGGAGGTGAGACGGGATGGCAGGGAGGCGACCATTCGGCAAAGACGCAATCACCAGCGCTCTCGGCAAGAGGATAGGGAAGCTGGAGGGCCGCTCGGGCGGCCTCTTCTATGCGCAGGTTTGCCCGCTCAATGATCGCCGCCACCTCGCTTGAGGGGATACCCATCTCATTGATGAGGGTATCCATGAAACGCTTGAGGGGATCACGCTCGAGTGTGCGCTGCATATCCTCTGCAGTAAGGTACTTTTTGGGGTCGTCGCTGTTGCTGTGGGCGGCAAGGCGGGGCACCTTGGCAATGATAAGCGACGGACCTGCACCTGATCTTCCTCGGTTGACAGCCGCCTCCATAGCGTGCGAGAGGGCACGCAAGTCACCGCCATCCACTGAGTAGAGAGGGACACCTGGGCGATGGCTAAAGGCCGCATCAAGAGATCCACCGGCAACCTGATCTTTGAGGGAGACAGAGATGGCAAGCGCGTTGTCGTGGATCATAAAAATAATGGGGAGGCTATGAAGACCCGCAAAATTGAGGGCCTCATGAAAATCGCCCTGAGAAGTTGATCCATCACCCCCAGAGACGTAGACAACCTCAACTCCACCTTTTAGCTTAATGCCATGCGCTATGCCAACTGCCGGGAGAAACTGGGTGCCAACAACACTCGATTGGGCAGGCATATGCAAAGAATAGTCAGAGAAGTGGTAGGGCATCATCCTTCCCCTAGATTGCCGCTCTGTTTTGCGACCTAGGAAGGCGCCGAAAAGCTCTGTTAGATCGCAGCCGAGGCCAATGGCGAGGGGCTGATCGCGATAGTAGGCGCAAGCCCAGTCCTCTCCAGCCTTAAGACTTGTTGCAGCAACAGCGCCAATCATCTCATGACCTGCAGCTGAGAGCTGAAAAGTGCCCCCCTTGTTCTGCTTAACGAGCTTGGCCATCTTTTCATCCATGGCGCGCGAGAGGGCCATGATGTTGAGGACATGGAGGGCGCGGCGCGCAAAGAGATCCTCTGCAATCTCTTGGGTAAGCAAGTTTGGAGTGGAGAGGCTTTTTCGATCGCGCTTGAGCTCTGGCATCTTAAGAGGCTTCTCCAAAAATGGATTTTATCTTATCCATGACGCTCTTCTTGCGAGGAAAATTCTTTGCCTCTTCAGTTTCGCTAAACTGTTGGAGTAGCGCTCGCTGCTTCTCTGTGATGCTCGTTGGAGTTTCGATGACAATCTCGACAAGAAGATCGCCGCGCCCTTGTCCATGGACGTTAGGGAATCCCTCACCGCGAATGCGAAAGACCTTACCTGTCTGGGTCCCCTCAGGGATTGCGATGCGGTAAGTGCCATGGAGCGTGGGAATCTCTTTCTTACAACCAAGCGTAGCATCGACAAAGCTGATGGGAAGCTCAAAGAGGATATCATCGCCTTGCCGCTCAAATATTTCATGAGGCGCAATACGGATGTCGATGTAGAGATCGCCGGGAGGGCCCCCACCATCGCCTGCATCTCCGTGGCCAGCCATACGAAGGCGAGTGTCGTTATCAACTCCTGGCGGTATCTTGACCTTGATCTTCTGCTTCTCTTTTATACGCCCTTGTCCGCGGCAGATGCGGCAGGCATCGGATATGATCTGGCCAGCCCCTTGGCAGGTAGGACAGGCAGCTGACATGCTAAAGAAGCCGCGGCTTTGATAGACTTGGCCACTTCCGCCGCACTGGGCGCAGCGCTTGATTGCATCTGGGCGAGCAGCGCCGCTGCCACTACAACTACTGCAGTTAACGAAATTAGAGAGGCTAACCTCCTTTTCAACACCGCGAGCGGCTTCAATGAAAGAGATCTCTATGGTAATGCGCTTGCTTGTCCCCTGCCCCCCACCGCGGCCACCAGACTCCCCTCCCCCTCCAAAAAAGGATTCGAAGATTGAATCTATCCCCATCCCTCCAAAGGCGCCCATAAAGGTGCGCAGGGCATCGTCCATCGAGGCAAAGCCCCCATTACCGTTAGCGGCATGGGCCCTGGCCCCAGCTCCCGCATACATTTCAGGGCCAAACTGATCATAGCGGCGCCGCTTTTCAGCATCGCCTAAGACCT
>JAKBAF010000105.1 GCA_021809305.1 bacterium | reverse complement strand
GCCCCAGGCACCAGAAGTGCTCTTCAGCCTGCTCAGCGAGTCGGGAGATCGTGGAGGAGGTGGCCAACTACAGACCTCTGGTAATAGCTGCGATTTATGCCGCCATTATAGGGTCTAATCTAATTATATGTCAATAAATTTGATATACAAAGAAGGGGTGAAGGCAATTTGTATCTAAATAATGTAGCGATTCCAACTGCCATACTGCTCGCGAATCTTGCCTCGTGGCAGGCTAAAGAGTATAAGTGCCACAGCTGTAAGGATATGGATCAGTAGGCTGGCGAGACTGCTATTATCAAAGAAAAATTGAGATACGAGTGACCAGATGGCGAGAAGAGTCACCAGGAAGCGAAGGGTGCGTACCACCTCTGCCATCGCAATTAAAGAAAATGTTATAACAAGAGCGCCTACAACAAAGTCGTTATCTTGCGCCCCTTTCTTGAGCTCGACAACGCTTGGCACAATCATGAGCCAGATTCCAAGAAGAGTTGTAAGAGTGAGGTTCCAGGTGAGCGAGAGCCCCTTGTACATAGCGGGTAGCGCTTTTAAGGGGGCAGAGAGTGAAGGAGGGGGCGGCGCCTCCTTGGTGATCGGCACCTCGCCTCCTTTCCAAAGTGTTCTCCAGAAGGGGAGTCCGCGCTTTTTAGACTGCACAAGAAACTGAATGACAGCAATCACCTCATCAAATGTCAGTGCTACCATGATCAACATGAAGACGGCTGTCAAAAGGCACCAGAAGCACCAGTGGCCGACAATAAGTGGCTGCGAGATGATGAGCAGGATGCTTACAAGGCCAGCTGGTACCACAAGTATGCCGAAGAGAACGACAATCCATGGCATAGATGACCAGCGCTCCTCCCCACCCTTACAGCCAAAGAGGGTCTCTAAGGTGTAGACAGCAGCGCCGAGGCCCGCATCGGATACAGGAAACTGTTTGGATAGATGGGAGGTGATGACCTTTATCGTGCCCTCCGCTCCAAAGGCAGGATCCCACATCGCATCGAGATAGCCTAGCTGATAGGCGGCCATGTATCTGGCAATCAGCCAGCAAAAGAAGGCGAATGTGATTACGGGCATCCTCTGTAGCCAAGAGGAGGGGTTGTAGGACCAGCCAGGAGGTGTTTTGGCCCCTTGGTGGACCCTCTCGCCGGGAATGCCCGAAATGAGTGTGGAAAAGAGGATCACAAGTGCGCCAGTTAGCGTCTCATTCAGGTAGGTTAGTCCCTGTGGCGCCCAAAAAATAAGAGGCGCTCCTTGAAGCCAAATCCCGAGGAAAAAGAGAATCCAGGGTGCATAGAGCCTCTTTGGATTTAGCGAGAGCGCCCCAAAGATCATTAAAAGCACTCCCACCACGATGTCGTTCCAGCGGGTGAGGCTGCTCGTTGTCGTAAAGGAGAGCGGCGAGACAAGCAGCCATAAGCCCAGCATCAGGCAGGCGTAGCGCGTCCAGATAAGCCCCTCGTTATAGAGGTACGGCCTGCTCTTCTCGCTATCTTGCACCAGCAGTCTCCGCTAGTCGTTTAGGCAATTCAAGGCCATTAGTGTGGTAGAATTCCGCTGGGTTTGACTTAAGGAAGCTGATCATCTTTGGCAGCGTCTCGCGCACCGAGTGTTTTGGTGTCCAGCCAAGAACCCTCTTGGCCTTGGAGCAGTCCAGCTCCCAGTGGTCATCGGCAAGGTCGATCATCCAAGGCTTAATAAATCCCTTCTTGCGCGATGGGATGAACTCTTCTGCCCATGCGCCCATCTTGGCAAGACCTTTCGGAATCTCGTAGGTCGCGCAGTCTGTGCCAAAGAGAAGGTGGCTTATCTCATTTTGTAGCTCACCATAACTGAGCGTTGTCTCCTCCCCGATAAGAAGGGTCAGCTCATCTTTGAGCTCTCTGCGGCGCTCGACCGCTAAAAAGATCACATCAATAAGGTCTGCTAGGTGGATAAAGGGGGCGCCATGTGTCAGATCGCCCGGGTAGACGTGAGCCTCGAACTGCTTCTCATAAATTCGCTCAATCTGGTTCGAGATGGGAATCGAGTGGCACTCATCGTCATAGCAACCGGCAATCTGTAGGATGACAGCAGGAATTGAGCCGTGCATCTCATGGATGAGCTTCTCGGTTTTCACCTTCGATTTAGGGTAGTCCCACTTCGCCTCAATTGGCGACTCCTCGTTGATCCTTTGTCCGACAGCACATGGCGCATAGAGAAGCTGCGTGCTCGAGAAGATGAACTGCTCGCAGGTAAACTCCTTGAGAGCCTTAAGGATACGCCCAGTGCCTTCGACGGTGATCTTATCATAGAGCTCTGGATGCTCGCCTGAGAAGCTGTAGTAAGCTGCAAGGTGGATGCAGGATGCGATCTGACCCCCATGCTTATGCTTGATCTGCTCGAACCCCTCTTTCACGCTTGCATCAGATGAGAGGTCCAGCTTAAGGAAGTCTTGGCGCTCATGCTGGAATTTTGGTGGAATCACATCGATGCCAATGACCCGAAAGCCCGCATCTAGAAATCTATGGGAGAGGAGCGTTCCAATTCGCCCGCTGCACCCTGTAATCACGATGAGACCGCCTTGCGCATCCATACACCCCTCCAAAGGAGTTAAAATTTTATGACTGTTTTCCTCCTTCTATCATTTGGTGCTGGATTCGTCAAGTTTGTTATTGAAGCATGTGAATGACCCCTATGGCCACTAATGGCCACAAAACTAACACCTCTCTCCGGGGCCTTGCGCTTCGCTAAGCCGGGGAGAGAGATTGTGTGTGCTATCTTACGCAGGGGTTGCGTCCTTGAGGGTGATCTTCACAATCTTCTGTGGCTCAAGCGGCCGATCTTGGGCTCCTGTTGGAGTCGATTCAATTTTTTGCACAATATCATACCCCTTTGTGACTTTGCCAAAGATCGTATGCTTATTGTTTAGCCAGGAGGTCGGCGCTGTTGTGATAAAGAACTGGGATCCATTGGTGTTAGGGCCTCTATTGGCCATTGCAAGGATGCCGACATCGTCGAATTTGAGTGAGGGGCTGCACTCATCTGCGAAGTTTTTTTTCCATATGGATTCGCCGCCAGAACCTGTACCTGTAGGATCGCCTCCCTGGATCATAAATTTCTTAATCACTCGGTGGAAGGTGGTTCCTTCATAGTACTTCGCTTTAGCAAGGCCAAGGAAGTTCTCAACGGTCTTTGGGGCCACTTCAGGGTAGAGCTCGACTTCAAAGGATCCTTGGGTCGTCTCAAAGATAACAACTGGGTTCTTAGATGGCATAGAGGGTGGCTCCTTAGCGTTAATGGCGTGAAAGAGAAGACAGATGGCAATGAGTAAAAAACGAGATCCCCAAAGCTGTCGCACGGCTCCTCCTAGTTAAAATGGGAAGAGATATATCACGATTGCCAATTTTTTGTGAGGAGCTTGTGAAAGGTGTGCGCGCTTATTTTAGAGCGAGCCAAAAGACCCGATTAATCTCACCAAGCTCTCCTTGGTAGACTCCCTCTGCTCGGGGCTCTGCGTCCTTAAATTCGGCGTTGGCATGGAACAAACCGCTGTCATACTGCCTCTGCAAGTCACGTAGCTCAGCTTCAGCTCTGGCGGCCTTCCCTGATGCAACATGCTCAAGCCGGGCTACCTCCTTTTCCCTCTCCTTCACACGCCCTTTAGCTTTCTCCAATTGCTCCCGGCCGTGATTGCGGCGCTGCTCAGCAAACGTCATCTCCTCTTCAAGCTGCCCTTCTAGGTAACGAATCTGCTGCTCAAGCTCTTTGATCTTACCGGGACGCTCCTCTGCCTGGACGAGCGCTGCCCTCGCCGCCTTGAGCTCCCTCTCAGCTTGGCTTTCAGAGGCGATGGCCCCTATGGCAGCCATAAGGCCTATTACCTCTGTTTCGCGGCTAGATTTGGCTGCCGCTTCAAGCCCTTCTACTTTTGCTCTAAGGGACTCAACTGCTGCGGTATTGCCCTGTAACTCTCTAAGTTCAGCTCTCTTTTGCTCGAGCCTTCGACGTGTATCTGAACTTCCCTTTTTGAGCTCTTCGACAGTTTGCCGCACTTCCTCAACCTTACACTCAGCTTTTTTCAGCTGCTTCCTCGCTTGTTCCAGTGTTGAATTAGCGCTAAGCGAGGCCTTGATCTCATTAGACTCTGCAACGCGGCGATCGTATCGAGCCTGGGCCTCTCTCTCGCGATCCAACTTAGTGGATTCGGCAGCCCGCATGGCTGTCTCCTTTGCCCGTTTCGCCTTCGCTACTTTTTTAGCGGCTTTCGCAATAGCTTTTCGGATTTTTTTGGGGACAAGCCCACGCTCAAGCATCTCTTTACCATAGGGCTCCTCGGCGCGTTTCCAATAAGGATCCGCTCTAAAGAAGCCCTGAATGAGCTCTTTGACATCGTCTCCTTGAAGGAGTTTAACGGTAAAGATGAGTGCTGGATAGCGTGCTCGTAGCTGCTCGTAAGAGTTGATGCGCGAAATTTCACGTTTGAGCGCAGATGAGAGATCGTCTAGCATAGCGTTGCAATCCAGCAGATCCCAGACATTTTCTCTACCTACGAGTTTTTGATAGTGGCCTGTTTGAAGGAAGGAGATAAAGCTTGTACGTAGACGGATAATGTCCTCTCGGCCCAGCACCCCATCTTGGACGGGCGCGATTCCATGCTTTCTTTCAAATTCAAGGTAGCTGAGATTGAGGTCTCCGCGTATCTGGTCCGCGACCCACTCATCGGAGATTCCAAAGCCTTTTCGCTCGCTCTCATATTCCTTTATGGTGGCATAGGATTTGCCCTTTAGGAACTCTTGCAGCTCCTGCCCAAAGCGCTCCACTGTCTCTTTAGAGAGCACTCTCTCCTTCAACGCCAGGAGATTCTCTTTGCGAAACTCAAGATAAGGTTGTGTCCCAGCCCTCTCATTGACCACACGCTTGATCTCTTCCTCCGAGATGCCGAGTAGGAGGCGGTCCTCCGCTAGATCAGGGTGCACCATTTGAGGGTAGGGCATCTTGAGGAACTGCTCCTTGAGAAGCACCGCTGTCTCGGTAAAGACCATCCTATCTTGAAAGCACTCAACTCCGTGGATACGCCTAAATCCCATGTAGCTACAGCCCAATGTGGCTTGCGCTAGTTGGGTGCGGACAGCATTCTCTTGAAGACCTAGGTCGGCCAGATCGCCCCAGTGGGCCTTCATCTTCTTATAGCTAAGCTCCAAGAACTTATTTGGGAGGTGTTCGCGCACCATTTCAGGGTATGTGCTAAGAGGCTTGCTGTGTAGAGCGCGAAATTGATCGTAAGGGAGGCGTCTGGCTTCATTAGAGGCCACATAGTAGGCAACCGTATCGGCGTCTACTCCAAAGGCGCGCATTTCGGCACTGTGAGAGGAGAGTATCGTCTGACGGTTAAGCCCTTTATCGACACACCAGTTAAGAAAGCGGTACTTTAAACCACTTAACTGCGCTTCATCGAACTGCTCTGAATTCTACCAGGATCTGGGCTCGGTTGATGCGGCAGGCGAGAGGG
>JAKBAF010000104.1 GCA_021809305.1 bacterium | reverse complement strand
AGCAATAAGCGGCTAAGAGCTGAGTGGCTCGGCGAGCTTAGTGCGATGTGCTCTAGGATCAGCGAGATGCGCGAGGCCTTGGCCGAAGCTTTAACGCAAATGCGTCCAGATCGGAATTTTACAGCTCTTCTCAAGCAGCGCGGCCTCTTCTCCTTCTGCGGCCTCAATAGGGCTCAGTCGGAGCGTCTGCGTGACGAATTCGCGATCTACACCCCCTCAAATGGTCGCATCAATGTTGCTGGGCTTAATGAGGAGAACCTTGACTATGTGGCTCAAGCGGTGGCAGCGGTCCTGTGAAGCGGGGTAGTGCTCTCCCCTATCTCCTTCTTGTAGCCACACTCTTTGCCCTTCTCCATCTACCTGAGAGGGTTGTTAGCCATGCAAGATCGGCTACACTTAACCTCACGACACCCATTTTTCTTGGTGTAAAGGCGGTGCTCAGCCTCGCATCCTGGACAAAAGGGGGAGGTAGAGCAGGATCACACGGTGATCAAGATAAGATGCGCGATGAGCTCCTCTTGTGTCGCCTCGAAAATAGCCGGCTGAAAGAGCAGCTCTCCTACCTCTTGGATCTCGATCGCTACCATGAAGAGATTTTGTTGCAGCTTGAGCGACTTATAGCGCTTGGCCAGCCTGAGGGCGATGAGTTAAAGGTTCAGCTGACGCGCCATCGCCAGCATCTTGTGGCGCGTATCAAGGCCCATCTCGAAGCAGTGCCCGCGCGCGTTCTCTTTCGCCCCACCCTTGTCTACTCGCATACGCTCTGGCTAAACGTCGGCACGGAGGAGATGCGCTCTCTTGCCTATCCCGTCTTGCAAAAGAATAGCCCTGTTGTTCTTGGCAGTGCACTTGTTGGTGTCGTCGATGAGATCGCACCCCACCACTGCCGGGTTCGTCTGATCACAGATCCGGGCCTTAGAGTCTCGGTGCGTGCCCTTCGGGGCGGCGGTAGTGATGCTGAGCTTCTCGGCCATATCCTCGCCGTTCAAGAGGGGCTTGCCTCTCGAGGGGACCTCTTCCCCTCAAGTGATGCTCCTGGGATCCTCCATCAGAATCTCGAGGTTCTAAAATCACGCCTTGACCCCTTGGGACAGGAGATTCTGCTTGCTAAGGGAGAGCTTGCAGGGTCGGGAGAGCCTCTCTTTCGCTCAAGTGGGACCCTTCTTAGAGCGGTTGGATTTAATTACGACCTACCTGATGCGGAGGGGCCAGCCCGAAGTTTGCGAACCGCACCGTCTGGCCCATCTGGCAGCGTACGTGGGGGTACCCCCATACTGGCAATGGGCGATCTTCTTGTCACAACGGGAATGGATGGGATCTTTCCTCCGGGCTTGGAGATCGGCCGAGTTGTGTCAATCGATCCCCTTCGAGAGGGGAGCTACACCTACTCTCTTCGGGCAGTAGCCGGCTCTCGTGATCTCAACTCTCTCTCTACCCTCTTCATACTCCCGCCATGGAACTCAGATGGTGCAAGCTTCTCTAAAACCTGCCCATAGATGGTGGATTCTATGAGTGGGCAAGTGAGGCCCATTTGAAATCTACCCATCCAGATCGCGGGATCACCACCCCTTGAAGTTGAGGGTTCTTCACATAAAGTAGAGTTCCATTGAAGGCTGGGGCTGCTGGATAGTGGCTCATTAGGAGCTCTTCGGCCTGTGCAAAGACCTCTTTACGCTGAGAGGGGAGCAGCTTCTTATGCCCCTCCCAAAGGAGGCGGGTGAATTCGGGCAAATTCACGTTAGAGAAATTGTGGCTTCCGGAAAGGTCGCGGTAGGTGCTTAGAAGGGAGTAGGGATCATTGAACCACGAGCACCATGAAAAGGCTGTAATCTGCCCCTCTTTTTTCATTGCCTCAGCTAGAAAGAATTTTGGATCAGAGCCTTGCAGCTGGATGGGAATCTGAAAGAGGGAGGCCCACCTCGATTGAGCGCATTCGGTAAAGGCTTTATACCCTTCCACCATAGAGTAGCAGATGGTGATAGGAGGCAGACTCTCTCGAGTATAGCCCTGCTCTTGCAGAGCTTCCTCAAAGAGTCTAATCGCAGCTCTCTCACGCTCTGCTTTGAGCTCAGGCTGCGTCAGGAGTGGTTCATGATACTGGGTAAGGGAGGCGGGGAGGAGACTTGTTGCCACGGTCTCCCCTCCACCTAGCAGATGCAAGACAGCCTCGCCCATGTCAAGTGCATAGACAAAAGCTTGTCGCATTTTAAGCGAGTCAAAGGGGGGCCGCTTCATGTTGAAATGGTAGCAATAAAGGGTGGCTGTAGGATCGATCTCAAGTTGGCCGTTTCTTTTGAGGCTGGGGAGGGCATCTCTTGGAAGCTCAGATAAGGGCAAGCCCGCCCAGTCGAGCTGCTTCTCCTCAAAAAGAGAGAGCACCGCCGTTGCTTCTTGGAGCATCGAGAGGTGGATCTCATCAAGTCCGACACTCTTTGCATCCCAGTAGAGGGGGTTCTTCTCAACCGCGATCTCCTCATCATCCGCCCATTTTACAAGGCGAAAGGGGCCATTGCTGATGTAGGTTGCAGGCGATCTGCTCCATCTAGGATTTTTCTCATCGATCTCTTGGCGAATGGGCGAGAAGGCTGGATGGGTGCAAAATTCCAAGAAGATGGGGCAGGGGTGTTCGAGATAGACAACAAAGGTCTTGGCGTTGGTGGCTCTTGCTCCTAGAAAATCTACTGGGAGCCGTCCTTCGAGCGCAGCTCTCGCATTTTGTATGGGAAAGAAGATGTCTGGGCAGACCTGTCCAAATTGCGGTAGGAGGGCGCTCTTCCAGCCATACTCAAAATCGCGTGCCGTGACCGGCTGGCCGTCTGACCAGAGAGCGTTGCGCAGGTGGAAGGTGTAGATGAGCCCATCGTCTGAGATCTCGATCGATTCAGCCATCGCAGGAGATGGGTTCTCATCTTGATCAAGCCGTGTCAGCCCCTCCATCAGCATGCGCGGAATTATGGCATCTCTTCTGGAGGCGACATCTCTTGGATCAAGTGAAAGGGGGTTTTGGGCGATATTCAATCGAATGGCTGCGCGGTTGTCTGATTTCATCGCAGCGCTCCCTTTTTCTGAATGGCGCGCATCAGATGGGCTGGCAAGGGTCAAGGCACAGGCGAGAAAAACCATGAGGGAGAGTTTCGATGTGGCCTTAACTAAAGAAGGTCTCTTCTCGCAGGGCAGAGTCTCATTTTTCATTGAGAGCCCCCTTTTTTGAGTTTCGTGAATGCATAAACTGATCTACAGGTCTGCCTAAAGGGAACAAATTATTGTCAGCATAACCATGAAAGTCAATCTTTTGCTTAAGGCACACAAAATGAGCCGGATGAGAAAGGGGTGGCTGGCGAGAAAACCCCTTCCAAAATTTTGTCTCGTCAGCTTAGGATTAAGTTTGGCTTAGGACATGCGCCCCACTTGCTATGCCAATGCCACGGGGGGTGCTGTCTTAAGCCTTTTCCATTTTCCCCAAGTTCGCAAGCTGCACGGCCACGCCTATGACCTGGAAATCCCCATGGCTATAAGAGGGCGATAAGCTCGTGAATAAAGATAAAAGAGGCGATGGCCATAAGGCCAAGAAGTAGGAGCTTCCCACCCGGGAGAGGGTCTTTAGAGACGAGCTTGAGTCTGTAGCGGCCAACGTAGACAAAGAGGGCGGGCATGAGGCCATTAAGCAGGGCCTCACCAAACCCTCCCGCATAGTGGAGGGCGGCAAAGAAGAGGCCAGGGCTGATTGAGGTAAAAAGAACGGGTGGGAGGAAGACGAGCGAGGTCAGAAGAAGCCGTCCTTTCCCCGTCC
The DNA here is from genome assembly GCA_021809305.1 of bacterium. Lineage (GTDB taxonomy): Bacteria > Chlamydiota > Chlamydiia > Chlamydiales > JAFEGQ01 > JAKBAF01. The sequence continues at coordinate 1,731 of JAKBAF010000104.1, read as the reverse complement.
TCTTAATCTTGGTGCCATCGCCAAGAAAATCGACCATCGATAGGCCAACGCCTAAAATGGAGGTAGTGATGGCAAAGAGGGAGAAGAGCCTGCCGGCCGCAGCAATCCACGCCCCTTTTGGCAATGTGTGGAAAGAGGCTGTGATCACCTCGCCTTGAGCTAGCGTCTCCACTATCGCCCCCTTAGAGAGGGCGCCGATGACGACCCACTCCCAAAGGGTGTAGACGATAAAGGGAATGGATGTGCCAATGACAATGGCTACCTTAAGCTTCCGGGTATTGCGCTCGAGATAGGTCACAAGCGAGGGGACCATATTGTGGTAGCCGTAGGCGCTAAAGAGGGTAGGTATGGCTGCAAGCGCAAGGGGCCACTCGCGCCGCTCAAGATTTGTGCTCTTGACCTCGGATCCGAGTGTGCCAACTAGCGCAAAATAGCTTAAGATGAGCGCCCACATAAGGATAAAATTTAGCCGACTTGTCGCTCGTGCTCCAAGGAAGACAATTCCGCCAAAGAGGAGCGTGAAAAGAAAGGTGCTTATCCCATGGCCTAAGCTGATCTTAAAGAGCCCCTCGATACTCTCCTGAAAGAGGGGAACGCCCCCAGCATAGTAGGCAACGAGCAGGCAGGTGTAGAGAAAGAGGAAGGCTGCGCCCGTAATAAAAAAGCCCCCTTTGCCAAGCAGGCGTCTGCTCATAGAGAGGAGATTCGCCCCCTCCGGCATCCAGAGGGTGGCCTCAAGAAGAAGGAGGCCTGTTGCTAGCATGTAGAGCCAGGTGAGCGCGCTGACGGCAAAGGCTGGTAAGAGGCCCGCTACCCCCGTTTTGAAGGGGAGGGCGAGCATCCCTGCACCGATGGAGGTCCCAGCAATCAGAAAGGCACCAGTAATAACCGAGCCTCCCTTTACGGGTGCGATGGGGCCCGATGAGGCGCTCTCGTCCAAAGCGAGTGGTGGTCGATCCAAAAGAGAAGCCTATTCGTTAAGGGGCGAGGGGCGGCTATTCGATGATGATCTCAGTTTTAGGCCTCTTCTTCTTATAGAGGAGGGCAGCTATGAGATAGAGCCCCAGCACTCCAAAGAGGATCGAGATCATGACCCGCGAGAGGGGGGTGATCTCTAGGCTAATAAGGACAGTGGCAATGATGGCTCCGCTTAAATAGCGAGCAGTGAGTAGCTGTCGCAGAACGAAGGCTCCGCCACCAGCTAGAACCACCTCATTGCCAAAGGAGGTGAAGTTAACGAGATGGAGAACCGCGAGAGCAATAAGAAAAAGGCCTGCACACAAGAGATTTGCGCGCTCATCTGTTAGTAGCTTACCCACGGGCTCCTCCATCTAGATCGAATTTAAGAGCCCTATTATCCTGCATTCTCTACTTTATTTCAACAATATAGCTTACTTCTTCTTAGGGGTGACTTGGAGGTCGTCATTAAGGAAGCGCTTGCCCTCGATGGCCTCGATCCGTTTGGCCAAGGGGGGGTGGGTAGCAAAGAGGCGGCCGAAGAGGGACTGATTGGAGAAGTAGAGGTGGGAGTAGCCCATGCCGCGCTTGGGCATGGCTTGCTGCTCCTCATTTGCGATTTTGCGCAGGGCTCCCGCAATTCCATCGGGGTTTCGGGTGTATTGGACAGCGCTTGCGTCGGCTAAGTACTCCCTTTGGCGAGAGACGGTGCTCCGGAGGATAGCGCCGACAAACCAGGTGAGCGCGCCGGCAAGTAAGAAGGCGATGGCAATA
>JAKBAF010000103.1 GCA_021809305.1 bacterium | reverse complement strand
TTTGCAGCCTTTAGGATTTTGCGTATGAAGGCATCTTTTCCCAAGTTATAACCAGTAAACATTGAGTTCTTTTTCTCGAAAGAAGCACTATCTTTTAACAGGTTGTCTTTCAGACTCGTATACTCATCTCTTGCTTCTGGGTGCCTTCTCAGGTAATCCCTAAAAAGAAGGTTCAGTTCAATTTCCGGATGACCAGTCTCATAGACGTGAAGGTTAACATCGATACTTCCGCGTTTGCTGAAACAATAATGCATAGGAATATTATACTCACCTCGGTAGTGAATACCGATTTCCTCTAAAGATTCTATTGCGCTATCCGGATCGTTAACAACAGCAATTACATCGATCTTAGGCTTGGCAGCAAGTCCGGGTACCGCAGTAGAGCCAATGTGATGAACAGCTAGGCAATTATCTCCAAGGGCTTGCCGAATTTTTACAGCTTCAGCTTCAAATATCCTTGGCCAGTCAGGGTTGTAGGGGGTGACGATGATGTTTGTAATCACAGCTCTTTCCTCAGCATGGCTAATAAACTATTTTTTAGTTAGATAATGAAATCATCGTGTAATTCTTATACAGTACGAATCGGCTTCAACAAAAAAAGGGCTTAAGCCTATAAAAGCTTAAACCCTTGTATATAAAGATGCTCGGAACAGGACTCGAACCTGCACGGGATTGCTCCCAAGGGATTTTAAGTCCCTTGTGTCTACCGATTCCACCATCCGAGCTGATGGTCTCCTCTCCACAAATCGAGAAGAGGAGAGAGGAGAGAGGTGAGAGCGAGCAGACTCGAATCCCACCTCTATAAAATGCTACCTATTCTTCTTCGGGAGCCTCAGGCTTGCTCTCGACCTCTTCAGCTGCTACTCCCTTGCCACGAAAGCGGCGAAGAAGATGAGTTGGAGAGAAAGAACTCATAAGGCCTGGGGATTCCAATTCCTCGCCATCCGCTGCCTCTTCATCCAATTGGGAGAGGATCTCCTGCGGCGGGCCGCCCTCATCAGAGATTGCTACCATCTCCTCTTTAGCTTCTATCTTTACATCTTCTGCTGCGGCGCCAGCTAACATCAATTTGTATTTCGCAATCGACTCTGAGATAAGATGCATTGGAGGCGGTATAATTGTGGAGAGAGCTGGCGGCATCTGTCTCACCACACCCTCTTCATCACGTGGCCCATCGCTTGAGCCCTCCTCGTCTGTACCTGCGGCGGAGACCTCGTCCTCATCCCCTGGAGTCTCATCATCTCGCCCGCGACGCCGTCTGTGTTTGCGTCGCTCTCGCTTGCGCTCTTTGGGCGGCTCTGCTGCCACCGCCTCTTTGCGCCCTGCCGCCTTTCTTGGAGCTGGACGCTCCTCTACCTCTTCCTCTCGTGCCTCCTCTGTCGAAACAGCCGGCTTAACACTCTTTGGCGGTACTACCTCACGGCCACCGCCAATCTTGATGGTCTTATCGATACCCGCAACGTGCTTAAGCACCACGCGAGTTTCACGAACCTCCAAGATTTCATAATCAGTAACAGGGACAAGAAAACACTTAGGTCTTTCCAAAGAGCGAAAGAAAAATGCAGTTCCAAAGGTGACCACCTCGACTGCATCCACAAAGTACTCCTCTTGCGCTACTCCTTTACTACTCCGCACAACAAGTTTACATCCCTCTCGCGGAGTGATCACCGTTTCAATGATGGGTTCTCGGGTAAAGTGCACGTTGCATCTTCCATAGTTAGTTTCCCCTGTCGCCAGAGTCCCTTGGTTGGATCGGCATACCCATTCGCGCTATAACGAAAAAAGGCTGGCCACTTTATGGCCTCTCAAGGACTCTAAACACACCTGAAATACTCTTTCAAAATAGGTTGGCACGGGGAAGATGGTTACTCTCTTCGTTATTCGCAAAACTTAGAGGTGATTGCAAAAGTCCAGTTTAACCGATTTTTAGGTGATTTTATCCGAGATTTGCAATCCTGCATAAATCCGCATACTCCTAAGAGTAGGGGATTTATGCAGGATTGCAAAGATCGGTAAAAGCGCCAGAAAGCGGTCAACTGGAGTTTTTCAATTACCTCCTTAGGGCTCCCTTTAAAACCACCTATGATGGCCAAGGGGTTCACAGCAATCTCATATCCGCTTCATCCTTACCCTGTAAAAAAACCAAGGAGAAGGAGGGACAGCTGCATGCTTGAAGCTTTAGGAGCTTACCATAACCAGAGTTTCGCATCAGCCCATAAAGCTTGATTGAGGGGGATTTTGTCTATCGCAGTGGAACAAAAGTTATACTAGGGAAAGGATTGCCATTTTTTCTTGACGGAGAAAGGGAGTGAGAAGCGTAACTATTAGAAATGGGCATAACTCTTTTGCATCACGCCCATGTGAAATAAGGGTAGCCGACAACCCTTAGCCTCAGGCTGCGCGCGACGAGGTGTATTCAATTAGATCAACAACCCGAGCCGAATAACCAAATTCATTGTCATACCACGCCACAATCTTAAAGAACCGATCGTTTAAGGCGATGCCTGCACCGCGATCGAAAATGGCTGAAGAGCGGTCCCCGATGAAATCAGAGGAGACTACCTGTTCATCGCAATAGCTCAAAAACCCTTTCAAAGGACCATCTGCCGCCTCTCGCATCGCCCGGCAAATCTCCTCATAGCTAGTCGATCGGCTAAGACGTACGGTGAGGTCCACAGCTGATACATCTGCGACAGGAACACGGAAAGCCATACCAGTCAGCTTTCCCTTCACCTCGGGGAGGCAGAGCCCCACAGCCTTGGCCGCACCAGTAGATGCTGGAATGATATTGTGAGCCCCCGCTCGCCCCCCACGCCAATCCTTATGAGAGGGAGAATCAACGGTCGGCTGTGACGCGGTGAGGGCGTGGACCGTTGTCATAAGACCCTCCTCAATGCCAAACTTATCGAGGAGAACCTTTGTTATGGTGGCAAGACAGTTTGTAGTACAGGAGGCATTAGATATAACCTTCATCGCAGGATCGTAGGAATCGCTATTAACCCCCATAACAAAGGTCGGCACATCCCCCTTTCCAGGTGCTGTAATAATGACACGCTTAGCGCCCGCGCTTAAGTGATGCTCCGCCTCCTCCTTTGAGGTAAAGCGACCTGTCGACTCTACTACGACATCAATATCAAGCTCTTTCCAAGGAAGGTAGGCCGGATTCTTCTCTCCGAGCACCTTAACCCGATGTCCATCAATGATGATAGCATCTTTTGTATGCTCAATCTTTCCTGGGTAGGCCCCATGCACAGAGTCGTACTTCAAAAGGTAAGCCAAATGCTCAGCGTCGACAATATCATTGATCGCAACAAGCTCAATTGACTTTCGCTCCATGAGAATCCTACAGACAAAACGACCAATCCGGCCAAAGCCATTGATAGCAACACGCGTTGTCATAAGGGACTCCCTTTAGTAAAACCAATCAAGATAATGAATAATTAGCGAGAAGCTAGACGGTAGCCCAAAACGAGCCTGACTACTCTTTAAAAAATGAGCCGCCCTACACGCAAAAGCTCTGCCACCCGCTCCTAAAAGAACCATATCGAATTGGCATATCACTGTAAAGTGAATTGGAAAGGCCCTCTTCATCAGGCAGCTCACCGGACCGCCCAGCACAAGGCGATGTTAGGGCAGAACCTTATGAAGTGAAGGACGGAAGGGAGGCGGCTGGCGTGCTATGCAACAGAGCCCCTCCTTCCTCGTCTAAATCGGCCTTTATGCGAAGAAGCCTACGTAACCTCCTAACATCAGCTACGCCGGCTGCACCTCTGCTTTTAAAAAAAACCTTAAGCGCTGAGATATTCGAGAACACAACGTTCGGCGTCATCTCCGCGTCGATTTGCGATGCGCACTAGTCGAGTGTATCCACCCGGACGGTCTTTGAATCTTGTACCAAGATCATCAAAAAGCTTGTTGATGACGAGACGATCGCCGTTATAAGAAGAGTGGTCTCCGGCACGCGCAGCCCTCGCTTCTTTGGCGGTAAGCGGATTAAAGCGAATCATAAGCTCGCCAATTGCCTGACGGCGACTCGCGAGGGTCCCCTTCTTTGCCAAGGTGATGATCTTATCAGCATAGCGGCGCAGGTGCTTTGCCTTACCCACGGTCGTCTCAATACGCTCATGCTCGATGAGCGATTTAAGAACGTTCGCTACCAGGCAACGCCGATGGGAAGAATCGCGTCCGATTTTGAATGTTCGCTTCCTGTGTCTCATGATGCGATCCTCAAACTTTAATGACTTTGGGCGGGTTTTAAACCCCTATTGCTTCTCTTACCTTTACCCTCTTCAAAATAGGGTAAACCTATTTACCCGTAGGCTGGGCTTATCCGTAGATGGGCCTACTTATAGGATGGGTCCCTTTAGAACGAGTCGCTTGAAGGACAGCGCCTCAAAAGGAGACCCTTCCATGACAACCCTACTCCTCGACTATCTCACCTTCTAAAATGAGACTTGCTGCTTCGTCACGAGCCTTCTTTTCGAGATAATCAGCAACAACTTGCTTAACATTATCCCGGGTGATTCCGTAACGGCCAAGATCCATTCCAAAGGAGAGGCCAAGCTTCTCCAACCACTTCCGAATCTCGCTAAGCGATTTCTTACCAAAATTGCGATACTGGAGCATCTCCTGCTCCCTCATTACCACAAGTTCACCAATCGTCTGAATTCCCGCTTGGGTTAGGCAATTGCCAGAGCGAACAGAAAGCTCTATCTCACTAATGCGCTTCGCAAGCTTAGCAAGCATCGCTTCGCGCTCAGAATCCCCAACACTCTCTCCCTTTTCAAAGATGAGCTCACGAGGATCGAGCTCCTCAAAGACAGTCAAATGAGCCTTGCCGATCTGAGCGGCGAAGGAGAGTGCTTCCTGAGGTGTTACGCGGCCATCGGTCTGTACCTCGAGAAGAAGCCTATCAAAATCGGTATCTTGCCCGACCCGAGTATTTTCAACTCGGTAGTTCACGTGCCGAACAGGGGAGAAGAGGGCATCGATTGTAATCTCATCAACTACTCTATCTGGAATAACTAGGCGCTCCGAAGGAACATACCCTCGCCCCATTGCGACGCGAAAATCTATACGGCGACGCATCGGAATTGTTACGGTAAAAAGGTGAAGATCAGGATTCACCACCTCATAGTCGCTTGAAGGAAAAAGGCGACCTAGTGTAACGCGGCAAAGGCCCTTGCTGCTAATCTCTTCAGGAGAGACTTCAAGCTCCGTCTCCACGAGCCACTGCTCACGGGAACGCACCTCCTCCTGGCGGGGAAGCCGACGCAAGAGGGCTCCTTTAAGGTTCAGAATGATATTCGTCATATCCTCTACAATCCCCTCGATAGGCATATACTCGTGGGGAACCCCTTCAATGCGAACAGATATAATTGCTGGCGCCTCAAGGGATGAGAGCAATACCCGCCGCAGCGAATTACCTATCGTGTGTCCAAAACCCCTCTCAAATGGCTCAGCAATGAATCGTGCAAACGTTGCGGAGAGTTCCGCAGAATCGACACTGATCTTCCTTGGGA
>JAKBAF010000102.1 GCA_021809305.1 bacterium | reverse complement strand
TGGCACATCGCAAGGTGAACAGGGCATCCTCTCACACGAATTGATGGAGCGCTATGTTATCCCAACGCTCCTCTGCCTTGGCGGCTTGATCGATGAACAAGAGGTCATCGTCCCGCTTTCACTGCAACTCAGTAGCGAGCTTGCAGGCTGGCTGGAAGAGAGTGAGGCGCGGCTTGCCACAATCGATGCGCCGAGGGTCGTTAAGGGTGAGGTTGCCCTTGCGCATGCGAAGCGGATTGAGGCGCTATCCTGCGCAGAGATTGCGGAAGAGGGACTGGTACTCGAGCGAATCACGACAGCGGCAGCGGCCCTTCTGGCCACACAGCGTATCCGCCAGATGGCCGAGGTCATTGCAATCGGCCCAACCTATAGCCCAGATAAGGCGGAAGGGGAGGAGCGTCAGCGTCAGCGAAATCAATTCTTAAGGGAGCTTCGCGAAGATCTCCTTCCTCTAGAGGCGCTACTAGTTAGATGGGTCGCCAAGGGCGTCTTGGGCCCCGATGAGATGTTAAGAGGTCTTCATCAAATTGTTTACGCACATCGGACAGCGCACGTGGCGGCCCTGCTCCATCAGCCCCTTACAGCTGGAGGGGTTCATCTGGTCCACTTGGCAGGCGGGGATGGGGAGCGGTCTTTGGGCTACTCATCTGATGTGGTTCTACTCAATCAACTAACCTGCGAGAGTTGCAGCGAATTTTCAACGCGCTTTCCCAATCTTAGCCATGCGAATACCAGTTGGCTTCGCTATGCGCATCGGGCCTTGAACTCTCCTGCGAGCTACCTAAAAAGGCGTGAGGGGTTAGATCGAGGGGTCACCCTCTTCTTTAAGGAGGTCCGAGCGCTCTACCGTGACGTTAAGCATCTCCTTAAAATAGAGGAGATCAATGAGGGATATACTCTGGAAAAAGGGCGCAAAAAACTCGATCCGGAGGGTGTGCGGGAGCACGCACGTGAGAGGATCGAGAACATCGCCCACAGCTACCTCTTCCCGGCACTTGATGCCTTGCAAAGGCTGCTCTATTTTGGCTATCCGGCACCTGAGGTGAAGTTGTACTAAGAGGGGCGCCCCTCAAGGACAAAGAGTGTGGCTGTTCCACCTAGCAAAGGCCGTACTTCAATTGGGGTGAAGCCGCGTTCTTGAAGCGTCGCTAAAAGCTCACTCGGCGCAATAAAAGAGCGTACGCTAGATGATAGGTAGGAGTAGGCATTCTGATTGGAGGCGCTGAGCCCCCCAAGTAGTGGTAGCAGGGTCTTGAGATAGAGGGAGTGGCCAAAGCGAAGAAGGGGGTTTGTCGGCCTTGTTAATTCCAGGATAGCCCAGGTGCCACGCGGCTTTAGAACGCGCAAGACCTCATCTGCAACCCTCTTTATGTCATGGAGGTTGCGAACACCATAGGCGGTTGTCACAACTTCTATGCTACCAGATGTGATGGGAAGCAGGTGCGCATCGCCCTCAATAAAGGAGAGGTAGTGGCCAGGGCAAACCCTGTCCGTACGCTCCTTTGCGATCAGCAGCATCTCGGGGCAAAAATCTAGTAAGAGCGCCTCGGTAGGAATCTCTCTGCGTCTAAGCCACAGGGTTGCGATGGCACCTGTCCCACAGCAGAGATCAAGGAGTGGTCCCTTTTGAAAGCGCTTCTCTACAAGTTGCACCAGTGCGCGATTCCAAAATCGATGCAGGCCAAGCGAGAGAAGAGAGTTAGTTCGATCGTAGCTTCCTGCAATACTACTAAAGAGCGACTTAATCGTCTCTGGATCGGCCTTGCTGTATTGGGATTCCACCATTTAATTAACTTTTAATTTGCGTTTGAGAATTCACTAAACAGGGTTAATGCGCGAAGCTCTTTTGGTCCAAGACGGTAGGTCAGGCGGCGGAGATAGTTGGCAATGGAGAGGGGCGGGAGCGCCCAGCGCGATGACGCCTCACTGAGCACCCTCTCGCTATTCGATTCGCTCCATTCGAGTGATTGCATGAGCGCAGCTTGTGCTAAGACCACCTCGCTTTGGCGCCCCTCCCATACTTCTCGCCGTACAGCGACAACTGCAAAGGTCATAGGAAGAGCTGTCATCTCGGTCCAAGCGAGGCTTAGGTCAATTGAGGAGTAACCCGGGAAGCTGGGATGAAAGAGTGCTCGATCTCCGATTAAGAGAAATCCGGGATAGCGGGAAGCCTCCTCAACAGATGCGACTTTAATAAAGCGCGGCGAGATACACCAGAGTCGCCTGCAGAGGAGCTCCAGTAGAGAGGCGGCTGTTGCACTCTCAGCCATCACGGCTACCTCCTCGCCATTTAAGGATCGCAGATCTCCTTTCACATGAAAAGTGACGCTGCCAACCTTTCCCATACAGGCAATCCCAAGTGGTGATGAGATCAGTTTAGCCTCTTGTCCAAGACGCAGATAGGCTGCGCTACTCATTAACGTGAGATCGACCCGCTTTTCTAGCAGCGCGGCATTTAGCTCTGCGGGCTCTCCACGAACAAGATCGAACGAGCAGGGTATCTCTCCAAGCTCGAGTCCGAGGGCGAGTGGCAGGGTATTGAGGTAGGTAAGAAGTCCTATACGAAGAGGCTTCATCCTCTCTTCCTCTCCCCTGAATGGGTTAGACGAGGCGTGCGACCAATTCCCTGAATCAGAGACCTCATTGTTTCAGCGCTCATCTTGACCTTCTCTCCTATCCCGCCGGCCATCACAATGATCTTCTCATCCTCGTTCGTAGAGGAGAGATCATTGCCTCCCGAGCGAAGCATCTCGAGTGCCAGATCAACACCTAAGTAGTTCCAGAGGACCTTCAGATCGGGAAAGTTATCTAGCATTAGCCGTGAGACAGCATAGATGACCTTCACACTAAGCGAGGCTTTCAACCTCTTTTCGCGTTTTCCAAGAGCATTGTTCTCCCGATGGTATCGCAAAGGAACAAAGGCCAAAAATCCGCCGGTATCATCTTGTAGATCGCGCACGCGCATAAGGTGAGTGATGATGTGGTGCGGCTCTTCGACATGACCAAAGAGCATCGTCACATTCGAGGGTAGACCGAGCTTATGTGCGATACGGGTGATGGCAAGGTACTCATCGGAGGTGATTTTTTGGGGAGCAAGTGCTTTGCGGATCTCTTCGACAAGAATTTCAGCGCCTCCACCTGGCAGAGAACCTAAGCCCCAGGAGATCATTAATTGCAGAACCTCTTCGACGCTTATCCCATGGAGTTTTGCAAGAAAGTCGTACTCAACGGGCGTGAGGGCCTTGATGTGCAAATTGGGATCGATCGCCTTGATGCGCGTAAAAATATCGCGATAGTAGTCGAGATTGCAATCTCTCCAGAGGCCACCCACAACATGAATCTCGCTAAGGCCCCTCGGTATCGCAGCCCTGACCTTTGCCTCGACCTCCTCTGGCGTTAGGAACCACGCCTTAGGCGAGCCAGGCTTGGCATAGTAGGAGCACATCGGACAGGAGAGCTCGCAGAGATTTGTAGGATGGATGTAGAGGGTAGAGGCGAAGGTAACCGTATCGCCAGCGACTCGCTTGCGCACACTATCTGCAAGTCGCGCAACGCTCTCGTCCTCACCCGAAATCAGAAGAGAGAGCCCCTCTTCGGAGTTAAGCCGCTCACCCTTGGCGACCTTATCTGCAATCGCTTGGAGCTCTCTTGTTGGCATAGTTAGCTGAAGCTTTTCTACCGTTTTGCACTCAACGTCTATCATCCTGCTCTCTCCTTATCGGCAGCCAAAAAAGACGCTATCAGAGCTCTTCTTGGAACGCAAGCTCTCACGCCTTGACAATTGCTTGTTAATAAGAATAATTAAGCGAGGCAGGAGGCCTAACATGAGCAGTAACCCCGCAGTAGAGACAGCGCTTGCCACAAACCTCCTTGTCCTGCGAAGTGGCGCCTCCATGCCGACTCTCGGCGTTGGATCGGGGAAGCTAACTGGCCGGGAGTGCGAATCAGCTCTTCGCGCAGCACTTGAGATTGGCTATCGCCACATCGACACCGCTCAAGCCTACGACAACCAGCCGGAAATTGGTCGCGCCTTAACAGGGTATGACCGCTCAAAACTCTTTATCACCTCGAAACTCTGGTTCGGTGACTATACGGAAAAAAAAGTCCCAGCAGCTTTTGACCGCATCCTTCGAGAGCTCAAATGCGACTACCTCGACCTACTCCTCATTCATTGGCCTGATCGCTCGGTCCCTTTTGCAGAGACACTCGGCGCCATGCAGCAACTTGTTGAGGATGGAAAGCTCCGCTCAATCGGTGTGAGTAACTTCACCATCGCCCATCTTGAAGAGGCATTAGAGAGCGCCGAGATTGCAGTTAATCAGGTTGAGTTTCATCCCTTCTTGAACCAGAGTGAGCTCTTAAATTTTTGCACTCAGCATCAGATCATTCTTACGGCCTACTGTCCGCTTGGACGCGGGCTTGTTGCAAGCAATGAGGAGCTTCAAAAGATTGGAGGGGCGCATTCAAAAACCGCCGCACAGGTTGCTCTTCGCTGGCTCATACAGAAGGGAATGGCGGCTATTCCAAAGAGTAGCTCACCCGCACGTCTTAAAGAGAATGCCGCGATCTTCGATTTTACTCTCTCTCCAAAGGAGATGCAGCGGATCGATGCCCTCAACGAGGATCGCCGCCTTATCAATCCCGAGTGGGGCGATTTCAATTAAGCGGCTTACATTTTTTCTTGGCTGCCAAAACGCCACACATCGACGCCCTCCGGCCTCTCGACAAAGAGAAGGTCCCTTTCTGCATAAATGTGAATGGTCTCTCCAATTTCCTTCGAGGTATAGACGCCCAGAGGCTGTAGCTTCAGGTGCCCCTCCTTATCAGTTAGGAGGAAGCTTTGGAGGGTGCACTGCGCTCCCTGGGGTTTTATTTGGGCGATCGCAACGAGGTATGACCCCTTAGATATAAGGACCGCTCCGATACAGTCATCAACAATTTTAATATTTTCTTTCTGGGAAGGCGACCAGACCCAGAGCTGCTTTTGACCATCTTGTATGAGTAAATAGCCGTGTTTGTTCGGTCCTAGGTGTCCTTGAATAGAGACTACTCCTTCTTCAAAAAAGAGGTTATCCACCTCGTCTCTTACTCCTAAATTCCAGACGCCGAGCCTATTCTTATCATCCCTTAAAGGGGCGACCAACCAGTCGCTAAGATTTCTGTGTTTTGGCCGTCTTAGGCAATAGAAGGGGTAGTTAGCGTCGCTCCAGCCGAAATTTGTATCATGTGTTCTAGGGCTAAAGGAAATATTGGGCTCAGCTTTAGAGCTATATGAAACCTCGCCCTCCAATGGATTCCAGTAGTTCAAAGTACCTGTCTTGGATAAGCAGGCGTAGTAATCCATTCCCTTCATAGTGCAGGGGAAGCATGGAGCGGACCAGTCACGCCCCTGAAGCTTCGCCCAGATAAGCGTCAGAGGGGCAGCAGGTGCAACGCGCGCGCCTCCCGAAAGCTCGATAAGAATGGTGTCGGCTTCCCCCTTGACGATTGCATCTTCATGCTTCAAAATTTTGCTCTGGAAATTTATGTTAAGCCCCCGTCTTAGATGGCCTAACGCTAGATCTGGAAAGAGGAGCCGTGA
>JAKBAF010000101.1 GCA_021809305.1 bacterium | reverse complement strand
TTGTTCAGTTGACAACTAGAAAAGTCGATCTCCTTGAGCTGCGCAAGAGCTTTCCTTGCTTTCGTACTTTCTGCAGTCATTAGCTCGGTGACAATAACATTTAGCTGACCCTCTCTAAGGCACGTGAGAAATTCGAGCTTCTCTTCGTTCATGCAGATTGGTTGTGCAAGAAGGAAGGCTAGGTCTGATCTGTCTGGAAATAGCCGCAAACTGAGAGCATAGAGCGGATGACTCTGAATTTCGGACATCTTCTCTAGTCTCTCAACTTCAAGCAGCTTGGTCAAAAGTGGGACGCGGTCGTACCAGGCGGCAACGCGTGCGGCATCGTCTTTGATCTGGCGAGATGCACTCCCTCCAAATAGGCTCCATCCAGATGAGTTTGATGTAGACGAGCTACCCTCCTTATCCTTAACCCCCTGTGCGGTGACGAGGCAGCCGCAGCAAGAGGATGCGCCGATAATGGAGGAGACGACGGTTAGGATTCCAAGGTTGCGAGCCTCTTGCCTCTTTAGGGGCAATAGGGCCGAGGCTCTTCGCCACTTAGTAAAGGCCACACCAGCAACGATCAAGCTGAAGGATCCAGTGACGCAGCAGCAACAGGTAAGATTCTCCCAAAAGCGGTTCATCCTGTCATCTATGGGAGGAGGCGGAGCGGGTACTCTTCCATCTGTAGGCGCTAAAGTTTCCATTAAATCACCACTCTTGGCAGTTTCAAAATAGTTCTATTCCAGCTACTCGTTAGTTATAAGAAGTAGAACTGCATATTTATGAAAAATAATAAAGGTTGGCGACGCTTTCGTCAAGAAGAATTTCAACCCACGTCTGTGGCCGTCATTCGCGCAAATTGGAACATATGAGGTAGAAGAGCAGGGGGTGAACTCCCCCTGCTCTTTGGGCTTTGCGAGTAAGACCTATTGGTAGTCCATACCGCCACCGTGCGAGTGGGCATGCTGGCCAGCAGGGCTCTTCTCTTCGGGGCGCTCAGAGATGATCGCCTCGGTTGTGAGCAGAACAGCTGCAATTGAGGCCGCATTTTCAAGGGCGCATCTTGAAACCTTGGTAGGGTCAACGATGCCCGCCTCAAACATATCGACATAGGTATCGGCTGCGGCGTTATAGCCGTGGGCACCTGTGAGCTTAGCGACTGTCTGGACGACGATGGCCCCCTCTTTGCCCGCGTTCTCTGCGATGCAGCGAGTTGGGGCTGTCAGGGTGCGGATGAGGATGTCGAGTCCAAGCTTCTCATCACCCTCGAGCTTATCTCGCAGGGCGTTTAGCGCTGGGATGCAGCGGATGTAGGCAGTACCACCACCTGGTAGGATGCCCTCCTCAACAGCGGCCTTTGTCGCATGTTGAGCATCTTCGACGCGGTCCTTCTTCTCTTTCATCTCAATCTCAGTTGCCGCACCAACGCGGATAATCGCAACGCCACCTGTCAGCTTAGCTAGGCGCTCTTGGAGCTTCTCCTTGTCGTAGTCCGAGGTGCTCTCCTCGATTTGATGGCGAAGCTGGGTTTTGCGCTCATCAATTGCCTTCTTCTTGCCAGCCCCCTCGACAATTGTTGTCTGATCTTTTTCGACAACAATCTTCTTAGCCTCTCCGAGCTGATCAACTGTGACAGTCTCTAGCTTCATGCCGAGCTCTTCGCTGACAACGCTTCCGCCCGTTAGGATGGCGATGTCTTGGAGCATGGCCTTGCGTCTATCGCCAAATCCTGGGGCTTTGACGGCACAGACCTTAATTGTCTGGCGCAGCTTATTCACAACAAGTGTTGTGAGAGCCTCGCCTTCAACATCTTCTGCGAGTATGAGGAGGGCGCGCCCTGCTTCTGCAACTGTTTGGAGAAGGGGGAGTAGCTCTTTGATCGCTGAGATCTTCTTCTCGTAGATGAGGATGTAGGCATTCTCGAGCACGGCCTCTTGTGCTTCCATATTAGTCTGGAAGTAGGCGGAGACGTAGCCTCTATCGAAATTCATCCCTTCGACAACATCGAGTGTGGTCTCAAAACCTTTCGCCTCTTCGACGGTGATGCTGCCATCTTTGCCAACCCGCTGCATCGCCTCTGCAATCAGCTCGCCGATGTCAGCATCGCTATTGGCAGAGATTGTGGCTACCTGGGCCATCTCTTTGCGAGATTTGACATCTTTGCTCTGCTTTTGAAGCTCTTCGATGGCGCGCTTGACCCCTTTTTCGATGCCTCGTTTGAGGTCCATAGGGTTGACACCGGCTGTAACTAGTTTTAGTCCCTCGGTGTAGATGGCCTCAGCTAGGACTGTGGCTGTTGTGGTGCCATCACCCGCTTTATCAGCTGTCTTACTGGCCACTTCGCGGACCATCTGAGCGCCCATGTTTTCGGCTTTGTCTTCAAGCTCGATCTCTTTTGCAACAGTCACACCATCTTTTGTGATCACTGGGGCGCCGTAGGACTTGTCAAGGACGACATTCCTCCCTTTAGGTCCCAGGGTCACTTTGACGGCACGCGCGAGCGTTTGGACCCCTTTTAGGATCTTTTGACGGGCATCTTCTCTAAATCTAATATCCTTTGCAGCCATTTGACCGACCTCCTAAATCACTAAAGGTTAGGGTTCAATAATCGCGATGATGTCGTCGGCGCGTACGATGATGAACTCTTCATCATCGATTGTCACCTCTTGGCCGGCATACTTATCCATAAGAATAAGATCGCCCTCTTTGACGGGCATCGGAATGCAGCATCCTGCTTTGTCCTTCTTGCCTGGGCCAACGGCAACTACTTTGGCAGTCTCCTGCTTCTTCTTTGCACTATCAGGAAGGATGATCCCCCCCTTCACAGCCTCTTCAGGTTCCTGACGAATAGCTAAAACGCGATTGCCAAGTGGTTTCAGCTTGGCCTTTACCGCTTGCTGCTGAGACATATAAGCGCCTCCTTACATGGGGTATGAGTTGATATCTCGAAAATCTCAAAGAGTCCTTGTTACACTTCGCGGGAAGGTTACACTTCACGGGAAGCTGCGTATGGCCTGAGAGGAGTTAATCTAACGCAAGGATCGACTTTTTGGCAACGGGAACTTAGCAAATTAAGCAAATGAGTGCTAATCAAGAAGGGGAGGAGGGGCCTAAAGGTCAAAAGGTAATTTAGTCGTCTGCTTAGTACTGAATATGGAAGCGGCAGCTGACAAGTTGCGAGATGGCTGTAACGACGTCTTGTGCATCCTCTCCCTGAGCTATCACTTCGATTTTGGAGCCCTTGCCCGCGGCTAGCATGAGTATACCAAGAAGTGACTTGCCATTGACTGTGATCCCGGAATAGGTGAGCTGCACATTCGACTTATATCGGCTGGTACAGCGAACGAGCTCGGTTGCAGGCCGAGTATGAAGCCCCTTGTCATTTTGGATGACGATGACAGTGCGCGCCTTGCTCTCAGCGGGGTCGCGTGTACAGCTGCGTTTTCCTTCTTGGGGGGTACCTTCGCGTTGGGCATTGTGCTGCTTGGCTAATGTCATGGCTGGCCTCTATATGGGGTATTAACTATTTCTCATTGAAATCTGTTCCTTGGTACACCATGAAGCCAAACTTGTCAATTCGTCTGCCACTTGACCGTCGGCCATCAAGTCGGAAAAACTCTTTCCTAAATCTTTAAAATTCATAGGCTTAGTGAAAACGCCCCAGTGGAGCACAACTCGCTTATTATCAACGAGTTAGAAAATTAATTTTTATAAAATCTTTCGAATCAAGGCGGACAAGTGGAGCGAATAAGAGGGGTTTTGTGCTCGATATGAGCTTTTTGTCGGGTAACTTTCATGGTCGAAAAAGGGCCGCTCACGTAACGTTTACGCAAATGAGGTAATTGCAAAACTCCAGTTGACCGCTTTCTGGCGTTTTTACCGATCTTTGCAATTCTGCATAAATCCCCTGCTCTTAGGAGAATATGAATTTATACAGAATTGCAAATCTCGAATAAAATCACCTAAAAATCGGTTAAACTGGACTTTTGCAATCACCTCAAATCTCCTAAAAGATTAGCAGGTGGGGCTGTGATGGCTAAGCGTAGATGCGAGGTAGAAGCAAAAGATCAGTGGAGAACCAGCTCACTCTATAAGAATTGGGAGGAGTGGGAGAGAGATCTGAGAGAGCGCGCACCGTCGCACCCACCCACCTGGCACCGTCTTGAGGCGTTGCAAGGAAAGCTCGGTCTTGGTCCGGGAGCTTTAAGAGGGGCGCTAGAGGAGATGCTCTCTACAGCGCGTGCACTTGAGCGGCTCTACACCTTTGCCTCCCTAAAACAGGACGAGGATCTTGGCTCTGATGAGTCGAAGGCGAGATTCTCATCAATCATGTCAGTGATCTCTGCCTTTCGCGAATCCACCGCTTGGTTTGAGCCCGAACTGCTGGCTCTCCCTGAAAGTCTCTTGTCCTCGTACACGGAATCTGAGGAGCTCAAGCCCTATCGCTTCTATCTGGAGAAGCTTATCCGCAAAAAGCCCCATACCCTCTCCCATCGAGAAGAGGAGCTTGCGGCTATGGCGGCCCGAGCCTTTACGGCACCCTCTCGCGCTTTTGGCATGCTTAGCAATGTTGACCTGCGGTTCGGCTCAGTTCAAGGGGAGGATGGGAGCGAGCATGAGGTTACCCAAGCCTCCTACGGGCCCCTCATGCGCTCGGCTGATCGGACTTTGCGGAAGAATGCCTTTGCGCGGCTGCACGGCAAATTCAAGGAGCATCAGAGTACCATTGCAGAGCTCCTTTTGGGGGAGGTTCAGGCTCATCTCTTTGAAGCGCGCGCTCATCGTTTTGGCTCCTGTCTCGAGGCGGCGCTCTTTCCCAATCAGATCGATCCAGCTGTCTACCACAACTTAATTCGTGTGGTGAATGAGGAGCTTCCAACACTCCACCGCTACCTCAATTTAAGGCGGCGTGCCCTCAAGGTCGATGCCCTTCACCTCTATGATTTGAGCGTTCCCCTCGTACCAAATGTTGATCGAAAGATGAGCTATGATGAGGCGGTAGAGGTCGTCGTTGCCTCCTGCGCGCCACTTGGAGAGGAGTACCAGCGCGAGCTTGAGGCGGGGCTTACAAGCTCGGGGTGGGTTGATCGCTACCAAAACGAGGGAAAGCGCTCGGGTGCCTACTCCGGCGGCTGCTATGATAGCTTGCCCTACATCCTTATGAATTTTGAGGGAACGATCCAAGATGTTCACACCCTCGCCCATGAGGCGGGGCATAGCATGCACAGTCTTCTTGCACGTCGTACCCAGCCCTACCACTATGGAGACTACTCAATCTTTGTCGCTGAGGTGGCCTCGACCTTTAACGAACAGCTCCTTTTTCGCGAGCTCTTAAAGAGAGCGAGCTCGAATGATGAGAAGAGCGCTCTCATTAACCATGAGATTGATGGGATCCGGGCCACCCTCTTTCGGCAGGCGATGTTTGCCGAGTTTGAGCTCTGGCTCCATCAGAGGGTTGAGGAGGATAAGCCAGTGACACCTGCACTTCTCAATGAGAAGTACCGGGAGCTTAACGCGACCTATTACGGATCTGAGTTTGTGATGGATCCAGAAGGCGTAGCTGAGTGGGCGCGCATTCCCCACTTCTACTACAACTTCTACGTCTACCAGTACGCAAGCGGTATTAGTGCAGCTCTTGGCCTTGCAGA
>JAKBAF010000100.1 GCA_021809305.1 bacterium | reverse complement strand
AATACTGGGATCCAAGACGCGTGCAATCTGGGCTGGAAGATAGCCTTTGTTTTAAAGGGCTACGCACCACCTGGGCTGCTCGATACCTTTGAGGAGGAGCGGCTGCCGGTTGGCCGCCGTGTTGTTGACGGAACGCGTGTAGTGACGCGGCTCCTCTCTCTTCGAAACCCGCTAATCCAAGGGCTTCGCAATCAAGTAGCTCGCGCCCTCTTGCACCTATCCCCTCTAAGCGATGCCCTCTTTAGCCGCCTTAGTGAGACCTCCGTTGAGTACTCCCATAGCTCCCTCTCTGCTGGTCAAAAGGGGAGAGGCGCCGCCTTCCCTGGAAGACGGGCGATCGATGTCGACGGACTCGTCCATAAGGGCCGGGCAGAGAGCGATCTCTTTTCACATCTCGATTGGAGACGGCTTAACCTCTTGATCTTTACAGGCCCGAAACCTAGAGAGGAAGAGATTGAGAAGGCGCGCCAGCTTGGACGGGTATTGGATGAGAGATACAGTGAATTTCTAAAGAGCTTGCTCATTGCAGGAGGGGCCGAGCGGGGGAGGGAGGAGGAGTTCTACGATACTCTCGGCGTTGTTTACAAGGCGTATAAGATCAAGCGATCGACCCTTATACTGATTCGCCCCGATGGCTACATCGCCCTTCGCTCCTACTCGCTCAAGATCGAGCCGTTAGAGCGCTACCTTGAGGAGCATTTTAAAGTTTCAGGGATGGCCTTTATCTAGCGTAAAAAAAGGCGCCTATCCGGGGGAATAAGCGCCTTGGTTGGCTAAAGCTTGCACCTATTTTTCTTACACTCCGATGAGCTCGTTGCGCAAGAAAGTGAAGAAATTGCCCTTCGAAGCCTCAGCTTTTGCCTCTAGCGCTCGTCGCCTCTCAACGCTGCTGTCGAGCTCGGGACTCCTCGGGACTAACTGGCTTTTGCCTTTTCCATGGACGGAGATGGTTTTAGTGAGCTCCCATATATCGTCCTCGTTGCGGTCGAGGTCTTTTTCATTCTCTGTTGGGGCCCAGGTACCGGAATAGGCAGCGATACCGACTCCAGCAGCTATGGCCCCAAGGGCCGCAGCGCCTGTTGCTAGGAGGACTAGTGGAGGGGCTCCTTGGGCGAGCATGCCACAGAACGGAATAGCCACGATGGCTCCCACTATGGCTAATACTGCCCCGGCGCCCACTGCCCTTCTTGAGGAAACTAAACTTCTATCAAAAATGTCCCCGTAATTCCCAGAATTATATTTAGTTTGTATTTTCCCAAGCTCACCGTAATTTAGAGGCTTAGCCGATGCTTCATGCGCTCCTTCCATTTTTTTACTCCATTTTTAATGTATTACATATGTTGCTAACTCCATTATCAACCAACAGAATTAAAATTCAAAATTTCTTAATTTGGAGCCAATAAAAGGTCGCTGCAGCTAAGGAATTTGACGGGCTGTTCATCTATCTTGACAACTTTCCGCTAATAATATAAACTTTTTGTAAATATTAATTGCGGAGTTTCATAAATGGATGACTCTTCCTCTTCAGGCGTCAGCGCAAGCGGGTTGAGAGGGTGGCTGCCGCGTCTCTCGGCTCCGACGGCTCAGCGCTCCGCCCTTTTCACGCTGTTTACACTCGGTGCCATTGGCTTATTTGGCTACGGCTACACCCTTCCCCGCGCCCCCTTTTGGCGAAAGGCCTCTGTTATTGGAGGCGGCTCACTTCTCTTGGTAACGGGCGCCTCTCTCTTGTCGTTAAGCTTTAAAGAAGGGGCCGCCCCTTTAGCCCCAGAGGTTCAAGGGCTGCGAGATGAGATCCTGGCTCTCGCTACGGGTGCAGAGCTACACGAAAAGGGCTACATTGAGCGTAATATTTATCGCGTTCAGCGGCCAGATCAGGTAGCGCTTTATAGATCCCTCGTACCTGCCTTTGGGGAGATTCGCGCTTTCCAGCGAATGCTCCCTCTCACAAATGGCGAGCCCCGTTTTAGTCCACCTGATCCTCTTCAGGAGGGCCAATTGGCTCAGATTTAGATAGACATTTATGATGACCTAATTGCTCTGGCTCTCTGTAATAAGGTTGAATCGATCAATCTGTCGGGGGCGCAGCTCTCAGATAAAGATGTCGAGGCGTTAGGAGACCTGATTGAGGGCGCCACGCAGCTGCGTGAGTTTAGAGTCACAGGCCTACAGGTTCCCAAGAAAACGGATCGGCCGATGCATCCCTACCTTCTTCATCTTCCCTCGGATTGCGAGCTCGATCTTAAGGAAATAACCTTGGGCGATGGCGATGCTCCTGTCCTTGAAGCTCTTCTTGCGAACTCCCATGAGATCTCGCTGTTCAATGCCAAAATGTCAAGTGCATGCCGTTCCGCATTTATTGACGCGCTTGTAACTACAAATGCGAAGAGCCTCGAGATTCCGGGCTATCGTTTCTCTATTGAGGAGGCTCAAAGGATTGGTACTGCTCTGGCTCAGCGATCTGCGGATTCTCCGCACCTGGAGATTGACGTAGGACTTTTTATGATCGATCACCGTGATGCGTTTAAGAAGGGTTTTATCGGACCCGATTGTACGTGGACGAGAGAATCCGACCCTCTTTCATTCAACGAACAGCGTGATCTACGGGTAAACTTCAGGCGACAGGAGTTAAAAAAAGAGGGATTTAAGGGTGATGTCGTTTTGATCTATTCCACTGATCACCAAGCATATTTTTTATGTAAGCAATGAAGTTCTTCTGCTTGACAACTTCTTAATAATCGTATTAAATTCTTCCAAAATTGGTTTCACAAAAGACTCGGAGAGTGTAATGGAGAGCGGATCCTCAGTAGAAAAAAAATCTCACTGCAGTTTTGTGTTTGTTGGGATGGCGGCATTAGCTGGCGGGGTGGCTCTTGGCACTGCGTCCTATTTTGCTATTTCGCGCTTTAAAGCTATGCAAGAGCTCCCGCGCTCGTCCGCTAGAGCCATAAAGGCTGTGGCTCCGTTGGGTGTTGGTGGCGCGGCAGCTCTCACTATTGCTTGTCTTGGTCGTACATATGGTTGCAGCGCCTCTTCTAACGAATATGGTAAGGATATTCAATCTTGGTGGTCGACAGCATCCCCAGCGCCACGCACCCCCGAGTCGCTGCCTGCTTTCTATTGTGGAAGGAGACTTGAAGAGGGGGGTCTGCTCGGGCGCCTTGTAACAAGTTTGACCCAAGCGCCTCCAATGGATAAGGGATCGATGTCGGGACCATGCAAACGCGAGACAGCGCGAATGGAGGCATTTCTTAAGACAAACTTTGGTTTCCAGAATATTGAGGGAGAGTGGTTTGTACACGGGGTAAGAGCTTTTGAGCTGGCTCGGCCTCCCGCCGATCTCGTGCCAGAGACCTCTTTCAAATGCACAGATTCTGACGCTTGTTTTGCCTTCTCTAATCAGGAACTAGCCGAATGGCAGCAGAGTTATCGGGTCTATGCCGACGAGGAGAAGTTGGGCGAGATCGAAGGAGAGCCAAAGGCCTTTATTCAGAGGGTGCTTAGAGGAGAGGCTGAAGCTGGTCCTGAAGCCTTTCTTATGAAGTACATCGTGCGAGTCTCACAAACTCCTATTCTCTCTGAGTTTGACGGGAAGACGATTCCTCGCGAGATAGGCGAGGAGGTGGGGGATATCACACTGCTCTCGACATGCGCTATCGATTTTGCCGGTCGGATCCATGATAAGGACGACATCAAACGCTACATTACGAATTGGAAAGAGGCCTTTGAATTAGACGATCATGGGGAGTTTAAAACATCAGGAGGGAGAGATCTAATTCAAAAATCCGTGGATGGCCAGCAAGTGGCTCTGGAGCTTGATCAAGATCTTCTCTTGGAAGATTTAGAGCGCATGACTCGCTTGCGCTTTAAGGTCCTTGATGAGCTGGGCATTGAAATCGCCGTTGAGAGTGCGATGGGCCTTGGTGTCTTTGCTGGCGATCGTTTCGGTAGAGAGGTTGGCGAAAAAGTGCGCTTGGCGAGTGCTATGGCAATCAAGAATGTGCTCGAGACCTACAAGTTTAAAACCCTTGCGCTCCTTACATTCGCTCTACCTGTCTTCAAACCCACAGATAATTACCACGTCTTTACTCAGGTTTTCCAAGAGTACAAGGGCATTACACCGGTGCTAATTCTCGATCAGGATATGCATCGCATCGCGCGCATTGCAGCAACAGAAGAAGATGGGGCAGGTGGACGAGCGAAGCGCTTTAAGGTGAGCGAGCTAAATCCTGGCGACTCTCACGGGGTCTTCGGTGAGTACTGGCAGAATCACGGCCCTGGCACCGAAGAGAAGCTGGCTCTTACCACGCTTGGGCTTCTCACACAGCATCATGCCATTAACCCTCACGTGGTCGAAGAGGACCGATACACCTTGCTTTCAGCGGATGTGTAGGACTCTAACCCAAGAAGAGAGATAAAATTTTGCTAAATATTAGTTGCGGGCTTCTTGTATGAGTGATTACTCCTCTTCAAATGTCAACGGTCGTGGATCGCGATCATGGCTGCCACGCGCCTCGGTGCCGACCCTCCCGCGCATCGCTTTTTTTGCTCTTTTTTCAGCGGTTGCAGTTGGGCTATTTCGTCATGGATGCACCCTTCCTAGGACTCCCTTTTGGCGAAAGGCCACTTTTATTGGAGGAGGCTCGCTTCTCTTTGTGACGGGCGCTTCGTTTTTGTGTTTGAGCTATAAAAAAGGGATCATCCCTTTAGCCCCAGAGGTGGAGGTGATGAGAGGGGAGCTCCGGGAATGCGCCTTGTCCCCAGAGAGTGACAAGGAGCAGAGCGCCTATATTCGAGTAAACGTTGACCGCCTTACCCGGCCAGAACAGGTAGTACTCTACAGGGCTATAGCCCCTATCTTTGGGAAGGCTCGCGCCCTCCAGCTCTCCCTCTCTCTAACGGGGCTTGGACCCTCTCTTCTTCTTCATCAGCATTATACGAGGGGCCAACTGGCCGAGTTATGGGAGGCCTGTGCGAAAGATGAGACGGCCCTTAGGCTCCTATCGGGTCTGCAATGGATCGATCTCTCAAATGCCAAACTATCTGCTAAGGACGTTGTGGCGTTAGACCGGCTCATTGCATCTGCACCCCGACTCCGCGGTTTTAAGGCCAATAGCATCGAAGTTCCACCTAGCGAGGATCAGCCAACCCATCCCTATCTTGCTCATATTTCAGCAGGCTGCACGCTCGAGCTGAGGAACATTACCTTAGGACAAGGCGATGCCCCATTCCTTGCGACGCTTCTCATTGCCCCCGATCAAATCTGGCTAACTGGCGCTACAATGTCTCCTAAGTGCCGCAGGGCGTTTATTGGATCGCTTGCAACGACACAGGCTAAACGCTTAAATATCGATGTCCAAGATCTCCTCTCTCTAGATGAATGTCTGGATATGGGCGCCTCTCTCGCTCGGCGCTCGATTGCTGCGCCCCTCGAGCTTCAGTTAGGACATTTCGTCTTCGCTAAACGATCTAAATTTAACGAGGGCTTTATGGGCCCACGTTGGATGTCAAAAGATCCACTTCCCAATCATGGACATGGGGAGATGGTAAAGCAGCCATTGTGGAAAGAGGGGTTAGCGATAAGTGTCACTCTTTCATATTCCACAGAGTTTTCATTTACTTTTGTAAATTAACTAAAGCCCCGTTCTTATTTTTGGTTCGACAGCCCCCGCCTTAAATCAGTACATACTCCAAA
>JAKBAF010000099.1:1473-5756 GCA_021809305.1 bacterium | reverse complement strand
GCACATCTTGCGCCAGGATCCCGATGTCGTCATGGTTGGAGAGATCCGAGATCGAGAGACCGCCGAAATTGCCATCCAGTCCTCGCTCACAGGACACCTTGTCCTTAGCACATTGCACACAAGCGATGCACCCTCTGCTATCGCTCGCCTTGTCGATATGGGGATTGAGCCCTACCTCCTCTCCTCCTCTCTAGTGGGAGTCCTGGCTCAAAGGCTGGTGCGCACACTCTGCGATGGCTGCCGCTATGCCGTTATCCCCTCCCAGGAGGAGCTCGCCGACGTCGGCCTCGATCGCAACTCCCTTAAGGAGGGCTTCCTCTATAAGGGGCGTGGATGTGATGGCTGCTACGGCTCCGGATACCGAGGACGCCAGGGGATCTATGAGCTCATGGCAATTACCCCAGAGATCAAGCGGCAGATCCTGATCAGCCCTGATGGGCCCTCCTTAAAACGCCTCGCAATTGAGGGAGGAATGGAGACACTCATCCAGCAGGGAGCGCGACTTGTTTCGCAAGGTATAACAAGTGTTGCAGAGGTATTGCGCGTCACGCGCGGTCTTGATGAGCACGCTCCACCGCATGACGCTCATCAAAACGAACAAAAATCAGAGACCCATCTAACCCATCTCACTACCGATCCGCTCACCTCTACGGAGACCCTTGGCGATGCTATTGAAAAGGGTGCTTAAGGAGAGTCGATGCCTCAATTTTCATACACCGCATTAACACCAAAGGGTAAGCGCCATCGAGGAGTAGTCGATGCTCCAACAGAGCAGGAGGCGAAAATGCGCCTTCGGGAGCAAGGGGTTCTCCTAACCGCCCTCTTTCAGAGGGGCAGGGGCTCCACACGAAGCGCCCTCAAAGGCCAGCCGCTTGTGGACTTCACCCTCCAATTTGCGCAGCTTATTCGCTCAGGTATGCCCGTCTTTGAATCCCTCTCTGCCATCGAAGAGCAGGCAAGGGATGAGCGGTTCCACCCCGTTATTGTGCGCCTCTGCGAGGAGATCAAAGAGGGATCGAGCCTCTCATCGGCCATGAGTAACCAAAAAGAGAGCTTTAACCAGCTCTATACAGCGATGGTGACAGCTGGTGAGACCTCAGGCTCCCTCGAGCACGCCCTCGATGGACTGGCGGAGCTCCTCTCGCGGAGTCTAAAACTCAAGAAGAGTGTCGTTGCGGCGCTCACCTATCCAGCAATTGTTGGCGCCTTCTGCCTTGTGGTGATCGTTGCCTTGCTGACCTTTGCCATCCCATCGATGGGCGCCCTCTTTGGCGACAGAAAGCTTCCCGCCTTCACAAGCGGCGTCTTATGGGTCAGCAACCTCCTCTCAACCGGCTGGCCGATCTATCTGCCGCTGCTAGCTCTCACCGCAGCCCTACTCTACCTCCTCTTTCGTGGGGAGCGCGGAGGGCTTCTCGCCCACCGCTGGCTGATGCGAACCCCCCTCATCCACAGCCTTCTCATTTCAGCTGCCATCGCTAGGTTCTCGCGCACCCTTGCCAGCTTGCAAGAGGGAGGGGTAACCATGATCGACTCACTCCAGCTTGCCGAGAAAACGATGATGAATCCGACACTCGAGGCGATCATAGCAGAGGCTTTACGCAAAGTTGTATCGGGAAGCCGGCTCAGCAAAGAGCTGAAAGAGCAGCCGCTGATTCCAAGGCTTCTTGTCCGGATGCTAGGGGTTGGGGAGGAGAGCGGAAATCTGGTGCCGATGCTGCGCCAAATAGCGGGCTTTTTTGAAGGGGAGCTTGAGAAACGGCTTACACGCATTACGACCCTTCTTCAGCCTGCCATTCTTATTGTTATGGGAGCAATTGTTGGTGTGATTATGCTAGCTGTTCTACTTCCCTTAACCGATGTGAGTGCACTCTTTTAATTGCGAGGAGATCGATGAAGAGAGAGAGAAAGAGATTTAAAAGAAGAGCAATGACCCTCATGGAGATCATGATTGTTATTGTTTTAATTGGAATTATTGGAGGCGTTGTCGCCTTTAACATGCGCGGCGGTCTTGATGCCGGCAAGAAGTTCAAAACGATACACGCCCACGACCAGGTCTATAATATTTTAATGATGGAGATAGCTAAGGGAAGTTGTGAGATTGAGACGATAGACCAGACGTGGGAAAACGTCCTGAAAGACTCCCCTTACGCTGGAAAAGCAAAGGAGCTGGTGACAGATGGATGGAAGACCAGGTGGACTGTCACTCGCGTCACTAATAAAGATGATATTGTTATCACCTCTCCCAGGTATGTGGAGATCATGGCGAGCAATGACACCGCGAACTCCACGGTTGCGACAAGCAGTTGAGCACAATATTTAGACGCCATCCTATGACCCTGATCGAGATCACAGTTGTGATGGTTATCCTATCGCTTGTGGGCGGGGTTATTGGGATAAAGGGGTGGCAGCTTACCCGGCACCACCGCTTCGAATGCGCAGTGGATGCCGTTGCCGCCAAGCTCTCGCTTGCCGCGCAGCTAGCACTCACCTTTGAGGTAGATCTTGTTGCGCAGATCGATCAAGCAAATGGCGGCTTTGAGATGCGGCTAACAGCGGATGGAGAGCTACCCTCAACCTTTCGCGCTCTGCTAGATCGCAAAGCCGTCCTGAAGGAGGTCGGCGAGGTTCGCTACAATGGGTCCGCCGAAAATCAGGTGCGCCTCGTTTTTGGAGCGGGCGCCTCGACAAGTCCTAGGGGAGAGCTTACTCTTACCCCCTCTTACTCCTCAGATGGAGGAAGGGGGTCAACATTGCGTCTGCCAGGATACCCAGCAAGGATTGTCTATGAGAATTCTATCCCTCTGCCCCCTCCCCAAGTTCGGGCGCCCTATCCGGAAGAGGTCCTTCAGGAGAAGGAGCCGGGGCTACCTGCTGCTTGAGGTGCTAATTGCGCTCAGCCTAGTGAGCCTCTGCGGGGTACCCCTAATCAATAGCCATTTCGCTATTGCGAAGCAGGAGATCACCTCTCTAAAACAGCTCCAGCTTGAAAAACGGGCCAGGGAGATTTTTTTTAACACCCAAGAGAAGCTCTACACACAAGAGATTTCTTACGAATCCCTTACAGCCGGGAAGAAAAAGCCAAGGGATCACGTTGGAAAATCCGAACCCTTTTCTCTCAAACTTCCAAACGGACAAGAAATTGCGTACGTCGGCTACTCAGTCGTTCACGTTGGAGAGCAGTATGAAAAGGCCAAGCGCGCTCACTATCGACTCCTTGAAATTACGGTTGTCTTTCACCCAGTAGAGAGTCCGAACTCTAAAACACGCTTCTCCTACCAGCTCTTTGCGGAACGCCTAGTAGTAGGTGCATCACAGCCATGGCTCTGATTGCGAGGCGACACCCCTTCTCACTGATTGAAGTGCTCATCTCACTTGTCCTTATTAGTGGGCTTCTAAGCCTCCTCTTTCTCTCCTATCGGCAAACAGCAGAATTGAAAAAGGGGATGGCTGAGGTCGTTGAACCGCTTCGTGAAGAGAGCGCTCTGCTGCGGCGCCTCGATCGCCTCTTCAGTGAGGTGTGCGCAATTGATGGGGAGACAGATAGAGGCCACTTCTTTTTTACCTCTACTTGCGAGAATGCCCCCTCTCTTGTCCTGACCTATAACAACGGCATCGATCGAGATCAGCGCTTCTGTGGAGAGGTCCTTGGGCGCCTTTACTTGACCTCAACTGGTGATCTCATGCTGGCTAAGTGGCCACTCCCTGCCAAATGGAAGGGCGACAGGGAGTGCCGCGAAGAGCTACTCCTCTCGGGTATAACAAGTTTGGAATTCGGCTTTTTTGAGCCCCCGCACCACCGCTCTCCAATTGTTGATGGCATCAAACCCAAAGAAAACCTAGCAGGACGGGAGCGAGAAGCCATTCCCAAGGGGTGGGGATCCTTATGGAAGAGAGAGTATGGAGAGCTTCCAGCTATCGTAGAATTGAGGATAGAAAGCGGTTCCAACACGATATCGATGAAGTTCTCCCTTCACGAATCGAGAAAGCCGATTCGCACCTGGTGGATAAAGGGCAGTAAATCCAATAAGGAGGCCGCATGAACGCCCTTCCCTTTACCTTTACGCTGCTTACTCTACTCGGCCTGATTACACTCGCTCGGATTGAGACAGCGCGTGATAGCGAACTTGTCCATTTGTCACTAATAGGCACGTGCGAGGCGAGTCGCCATGCAGAGAGCCTTGCCGAAGAGCAGCTGACCGATATCCTGTCGGCCAACCGCCGGCGCGTCACCATCGACGAGATCCAGCGCACCGTCTGCCAGTTCTACCGCGTCGATCGCA
>JAKBAF010000099.1:0-1463 GCA_021809305.1 bacterium | reverse complement strand
GAGAGAGTTAAAAAAACGATTTGCCGTGAGAAATCGAACGGTAAGGACGAATCAAAACCAACTAAACCACATACCTCTCCTCGTCCCCTTGCCCGCCCTGATGCCCCCTCAAAGCTTGACCTAAGGGTGATCTTTGAGAACGAAGAGTCGGTCTACCTCCCCTATGAGACAGCCCTCCTACAGCTCTTGCGCGACCAGTATGGCAGGGAGGAGTTCTTTGCTGCCCTTCACAACAATGAGAAGAGCTTCCTCTCCTCGCTGATAAAGAAATATGCAGACCTTAGGGAGCCAAACGAGTCAGGGGAATTCGTCTCAATTGAGCGACCTGAAGATCTCGCCCTTATTACCCTTGACGACCCCGCTTCAGCCAACGCATGGTACTGCATGCTCAAAGGCAAAAAGAATAGATACCCTTCGCTGCTCGATTTTATCTCTTGGGACCGCCAAAAGACAAACTTTCTATTCATCTTCTATTTGCACCTCCAGCGCTTGTAAAGGCGATCTTTCTTGATGAGCGGCTCACATCCACTATTCTCGAAAAGCAAGAGGATATAAAAAAGCTCCTTAATTCCAAGGTCGAGCAAAGTGTTACTACAGAAAATGAACTGACAGATGCATTTGGGAACTTTATAAAACAAGAGCTGCAGAGCCGCCCTCAGCTAGCCAAACTCTACGAAAACTGCTTCGATTTCTCACCTAACTATTGCGCCCCCGAACTCCTCTCCGAAGGGGAGCCATCGATGGAGGGAACGAGGAGACCGCTTGTTGAGGTGAAGGTGCGCCGTCGAACAGGTCCGCTGCTAGCACTTGGAAAGAAGATGAGTTGAGGTTAAAGGGCCATCCAGAGTATTTGACCAGTTAGAATGGAGGGCGCCTCAATGAAGACCGAAGGTAAGATCTACATCTGCCGCCATGGTGAGACCGAGTGGAGCAAGAGTGGTCAGCATACGGGCTTAACAGATGTTCCTCTGACAGATGCGGGGCTACACCAAGCCAAGCTCCTCGGTAAGAGGCTGATGGGCTACCACTTTGCAAAAGTTATTAGCAGCCCCTCGCAGCGAGCGGCTGTAACCTGTGAGCTCGCTGGGTTTGATGATCGCATGGAGATCTGGCAGGACTGTGCGGAGTGGGACTATGGTAAGTATGAGGGGCGCACTAGCAAAGAGATCCATGAAGAGGACCCCACCTGGAACATCTTTGATTCAGGAGGCCCTGGGGGCGAGTCGGTCGCAGCGGCAACAGCTAGAGCTGATCGAGTTTTAACAAAGCTCCTTCCAGTGGTGGGCCCTATTCTTATCTTCTCTAGCGGCCACATCTCGCGCCTTCTTGCCACAAGATGGCTTGGCCTTGGGGCCACCTGCGGAAAATTCTTTGTTCTCTCTCCTGCCTCTCTTAGCATTCTTGGCCACGAGCGGGAGACAAAGGCGCTTCTCCTCTGGAACGAGACCTCTTTCCTTGCTTAA
>JAKBAF010000098.1 GCA_021809305.1 bacterium | reverse complement strand
TCCGATCTTAATCTTGTTCGACAAATTTAATAGTCAACGCCAGCACACTACTGCTCAATGGAGATTTGACCTTACCAGTTAGTAGCACCATTGTCACAACCATCAATTCCAATACCCTCCTTGGTAAGGTACTTGCACCTGGCAAGGGGACTCATATTCCAGCGCCTAGCGTGACGGTTAATGCCAATATCGCAAACCAAGCGCTTCTAACAGGAGCGCCTCTACTTGTCGTTGATGTGGCAACAGGACCGAGCAACATACCCGTTTTCGTAACGAGCAGTAGCCCTCGATACACCTTTGTTGGCAGCAACATAAACGGTAGTATCATCATTATCCCGACACTTGTCCCCATATCCCAACTAGTAACAAATCCAGTTGCAATTGCGGTTGGAGAGGTTCTAAATGCTCTTATCCCCGTCGCCGTTGCCAACCCCGGCAGTGACCTCGCCTACGTTGAATCGCAACTTATTGGCCTAAGTGGTGATCCACTACAGACGGCTCTCCTACAGATCGCTCCAGCTCCTGGACTTATTGGGGTAGCTAGAGAGGGCTTCAATACCGTAAGAGAGTTTCAAAGGGTTTGGCTCGAGCATCTACAGCGCAACCGATACACATGCTGTCGAACTAATTGCTGCCCCCCTTGCAGGGAGCTCATTGCCAGGCCCTGTTGCAGCCCTTGCGATACGCTCTGCACAGGCCCAAGGGTCTGGGGAGGGGGCTTCGGCACTTATGGGCACCAAGATAGTAAAGATCAGCTCAATGGCTATAGGGCTACCACATGGGGCGGTATGCTGGCATTTGAGCTGCCAATCATCTGCTACTTGCGCGCAGGGGTCGGTGGTGGCATAGCCGTCACCGATTTAGACGAGAGCGCATTTGGCAACAAAACCACCCTCCACGACTACCAGGGCACTCTCTATTTTACCTACGACACTAACTCTTGGTTTGTAGATGGCGGCTTCTCCTTTGGATGGAACCGATACGATGGCACACGGCAGATCTCCTTTCCCAGTGTAAACCGTACAGCTGGCGCCAAATATGATGGACAAGAGTACTCGGGATTTGCCGTGGCTGGATACCAGTACTACTCCCATTGCTTTGAGCTTACGCCGCTCGCTTCGGTCTTGTATACCCACCTTAATATTAATGATTATACAGAAACGGGCGCTAACTCACTTGACCTACATATAAACAGGCAGCAGTACGATTTCGTAGAATCTGGCCTCGGAGCCAAAGTAGCCTATTTTGTGAAGTGGCATTGCGGCCTGTTCATCCCCGAAGTGCACTCCTTGTGGCTCCATGATTTTATTGATGACACTCTCAACGTGACCGCCTCATTTACAGGCCTTGGTGCTGCAGGAGGGAGCTTTGTCAATACGGGACCCACCATCGATCGGGATACCTGGAACATCGGCGGGAGCCTAACCTACCTGTTCAATTCTACCTTTTCCATTCAACTTGTTTATGACTATGAGAGAAGTAGCACCCACTTTGACCATCAAGGAATGGTTGAACTGGCCATTGATTTTTAACCTGCATGCGCCGATTCGATCATGAACAGTTACGCGCTGCCGGAGCTCTTGATGAAGGTGTGGACGAGCTCTTTTGCCTCGTGGATGGAGGCCACTTTGCTTAAGGCTCCTCGGAGAGAGGAGATATTGGGGATCTCTTTGCAGTACCAGGGACCGACGCGGCGGACCTCGAGGGTGGGGCGCTTATCGGCTTGATAGGCTTCGATGAGAGTGAGGTGGTCGATGAGGAGGTTGAGGGAGTCTTGTGGGGTCCGCTTAGGTAGCTCGCGCCCATCTAGTGTGTGGAGGATATCTTGGGCGAGGAAGGGCTGGCCGAGTATGCCGCGGGAGATAAGTATGGCGTCGCAGGCGGTGTGCTCGAACATATGGAGGGCGGAGCCCGGGTCGAAGATGTCTCCATTGCCGGCAACGGGTACGGCTTTGGCGGCAAGTTTTGCATCGCGTATGACATCGCGGTTGGCTTTTCCGTTGTAGCCCTGCTCTCGTGTTCGCCCGTGGATGGCGACGAGGGCTGCGCCGGCGCGCTCAGCTGTGGCGACGACCTCGCTTGCGTTGATGGTGTCGTCGTCCCAGCCGATGCGAATCTTGACCGTAACGGGTATTTTGACGGCGCTGATGATGTTAGAGAGGATCTCACCGATGCGCTCTGGGTGGCGAAGGAGACCGGATCCGCTGCCATCTTTTGTCACCTTGTCAACGGGGCAGCCGCAGTTGAGATCGATGACATCGAAGCCGAGCTCTTCGATGATCCGGGCAGAGGCGGCGGCAAGCTCAGGCTTTGAGCCGCAGAGCTGAGCGCCAATGGGATGCATGGTCTCATCAAAATCGAGCAACTGATAGGTCCCCTTGTCGTGGCGAACGAGGGGATCCATCTTGACCATCTCGCAATAGATGAGGCTGCTGCTAAAGCGGCGAACCATCTGGCGGAAGGGAAAATCGGAGCAGCCGGCGAGGGGTGAGTGGATGATTCGGTTGGGAAGGGTGAGTGACCCGATAACAAGGGGTTCTTTTAAGTGATTCATAATTTCTCTCTAGCGTAGGAGGATGCCGACAATAAACCAGCGTGCAACGCTAAGGGCGATAAAGGCGAAGAGAGGGCTGATATCGATGATCCCAATTGGGGGGATGATCTTGCGAAAGAGGTTGAGATAGGGGTCGGTGTAGTGGGCGATGAAGCGGAAGAGGGCGTGGCCGCTCCAATCAGGGAACCAGGAGCCGATGACCCGTGCGATGAGCATGACCGTGTATACGAGAAAGAGGAGGTCGATAATCTGTCTAAAGATGGCCATCTCTGCTGAGCCTTTTAGAGAGTGTTGCAGGAAAAAGTAGAGTTACCATTTTTCTCTTCTCTTTCTTCTGGACTACGGGTTGAGCAATCCAGCCTACTATGATATCGTCTGGGAGAGAAAAAAGTAACCCTCAAGGTGAGATGGAGATCCAACCGATAGGTGAGAGAGCTGTTGGGATTGAGCTCACCTCGACCTCAATCAAGGTGGCCGTTGTTGTCGTTGAGCGCGGAAGCGTTAAGGTAGAGCGCCTTATCGAGGTAGATGTTGAAAAGGGAGGAGATGAGGGGGGCGGGATACCGCTGCTTGACGCCTGCCGCATCGCCTTAGCTGGACTTGAGAGTGAGATCCTGGTCTCTTCTCTGCCGCCAGGCGATGTCTGGGTGCGCCAGCTGAGGCTTAGCTTAAAGCGCGACAAAGAGATAGACGCCGTCCTCGATTTCCAGGTGGAGGCGCTGCTCCCCTTTCCTCTAGAGGAGGTGCTCTTTGATCGAGTTGTCTTGAGCCGTGATGCGGAGGGCGCTAATCTCGTCGTTCTGACGGTGCGCAAAGAGCGGCTCTCCAACCACCTCGATGAGCTGAGGCGTGCAGGGGTTGAGCCAGAGCGCACATCGTGTCCCCAAGCGGCACTAGCAGCTCTTCTCTACCGCCTCCTACCATCGGAGGAGCCTCAAGGAATACTCCATGTGAGCTCTGATGCCACCGTTGCAGCTATCGTTCGCGGAGGGAAGGTAGTAGCTGCGCGCAGTCTATCGCTTGGCTCCCTGCACCTACTGGAGGGGCTTCCGAAAGAGGAGTCCATCAACCTCTATTTTCCAGACCCTGCTCAGGCAAAGAAGACCTCCTCTCGGGCCGAGTCGTATCGAGGCGAGATTGGCAAGACCTTTTTAGCCCTGACCTCAAAGAAGCACCAGGGCATTGCAATCGGTCAGATCTTTCTCTCCGGCGACATTGCAAGACTCCACAATCTTTCGGCCTACCTTGCCCAAGGGCTCGATGTTCCAATTGCGGAGATGCCAGAGAGATCTCCTTTTTGCGCACCTCTTGGAGATGTAGCCTCTTTTGCTGTTCCGCTCGGACTTGGTCTTAGCGCTCTTAGCCTTGATGTGACCCCTGTCAATTTCCGCAAGCGTGAATTCGGCCATCCAAGGCCTTGGAGGCGGCTGCAGAAGGGGCTGATCGCTTACTTCTCTCTCTGCGTTCTTCTTGCAGGCGCCATACTCGCGCTTGGGAAGGCAGTTGGCTTGAAGAGGGAGGGGGTGATCGTGCAGGAGTTCAATGGCCTTGCGGCCCTTACCCTTCATAGCCAGGAAGAGGGGGAGAGCAAACAGCCGGCGCCTCCCGCTGGACAGCGCCTTCCGTCAGCTGAACTCCTGAGGCAGGCCCAAGAGATGGCGGGCCAATTTAAGGGAAATCGCAAGAGCTTTCCACTGCTCCCAGATCTGCCAAGGGTGGGTGATTTGTTGGGATGGCTAGGTTCCCATCCAGCAACAACTGTCAAGGACCCGATTAGCGGGGAGGTGCGCTCGGCTATCCGGATCGATGGACTGCAGTATTCGATGTGTAAGCGGCCAGGTGGGAAGAACCCAGGAGAGCACTATCAGGTTCGGATTGAGCTCGATTTTTCATCGGAGAGCCCAGCTATTGCGAGGGACTTTCATGATGCCCTCCTTGCGAGCAGCGACTTTGTCGATCCAACGCTTGGAGTTAAGTGGAGCGGCCAGGGAGGGCACTACCACGCCTCCTTCTTCCTTCTTGACCGGACCAAATATAGAGAAGCTGCAAACTCGTGAAAAGTAGGATCGCGCGACCAGCCGGGCAGGGGCGATTGAGGGGGAAGATTCCGCAGCGACGCGCTCTTGGCTATCTCCTCTTTGTTGGACTCATGCTTCCGCTCATCGCCCTCATCTACGTCTGTGCAGAGAGGAGGCGCCTCTCGGATGAGGAGCAAATGATGCACTCTCTCTACGTTTGCGCTTTAGAGAGCCAGGCTAAGGGGGCTCAAGGGGCGGCTATTCGTCATATTTTTGGTGACGCCGATCGCTTCTATCTCTACCACCATCTTGAGCCCTTAAGCCTCTTGCAGGAGGAGCGAGCGATGCTTGAGCAGCTCATCGCTCAGGACCCAAGCTTGCCCCTTCGAGAGGTTCTAGCAAGGCTTGATTTCCTACAGGGGCGGAGCAATCAGATTAGCTTTTGTGAGGGCGCCATCGATTCCTACGATGATCTGCGCGAAACATCCGCCTCATTTGCCCACCCAATTCAGCTAAACAGCCGCGATCTCCTCATCCTTCTTGCACTGATAGAGGGCCTTGATCTCGAGGGGTATCAACTGCCAAAGGGGCGCCCCTGTCTGCTGATCACCGATTTTAAACTCACAAGAAAAGAGATCGACAGAGATAATGAAGTCTTCCTTCTCGATTTAAAATTGTTGCAGCGAGAGTTTCCATGAAAGCTGTTATCTACTTTTTTGTTGCATCTCTGCTTCTTTTTACAACCAACGGTCACGCCAAGGCTGAGAAGCTTGTTAGCTTGACCCTTGTCGATCCGCACGGGCTGACCGAAACCATTCGTGCTAGAGATAGATTAGAGCGCTACCGAGCGGTCAACTTTCTCCTCGCGCAGCCCTACCGAAAGGTCGTTCGCGTCTATGGCAAGGAGAAAGAGGGCTCTCTTCGCACCTACATTACCAGCTACTACCCAAACGGCCAGGTCAAGCGCTATCTGCAGGTTGTCAATTCAAGGGCCTCTGGCCTCTACCAGGAGTGGCACTCTTCTGGGCAGCGGAAGCTCTGCGCGCAAGTTGTTGGTGGAGAGCCCGATGTGGAAGACTCCTCCATCACCACCTACCTCTTTGATGGACCCGCGGAGGTCTGGGATGAAGCGGGCCGTCCACTTGCTCTCTTCTCCTACCAGAGAGGCTCCTTGGAAGGAGTTGTTATCGAATACCA
>JAKBAF010000097.1 GCA_021809305.1 bacterium | reverse complement strand
AATAAAATGGTAGCAGATGGAGAGGGAGGGTTGCAACTACCAAATCGTGAGATATTGGTAGCAAATTGGTAGGCAGGGCACCTCTCCAGCGGACATGCATGAGTTTAATATTTTAAGTTGACAGAAAAGCTCTCTTGCATAATAAAAAAAGATAATATGCGTAGAGGTGGGCCATGAGAACCACGATCGGAGTGTTGGGTTTAAAATTTGCGGTTGCCTTGAGTCCGCTCTTTTCTGCAGCCTATGTGATGTCGAACAATTGCTGCTGCGACTATAGCAGACTCAGAGGTTGAATCATGTTACAACAACGAATGAGAAAAACGCAGTTCTATCCACTCTATCTCGTCATATTCTTCGGCTACTTCGGCTACGCGCTCGCCCTCACGATTTTCACCCCAATGTTCCTCCACCTGAAAGGAGGTCTGCTTCCAGCAGAAACATCCCCAGCGTCTCGAGTGCTGATCTTGGGTATTGTGTTAACGCTCTATCCGCTGGGTCAGTTCTTGGGCTCGCCCATCATGGGATCTCTTTCCGATCGACTGGGGAGACGGCCAGTACTCATTGTTACCTTGATCATCACGACCATCTGCTATGCCCTCATCGCGATTTCACTTGAAGTGCAGCATCTACTGCTCCTCTGCATCGCGCTATTAGTAGGGGGCTTTTCAGAGAGTAATGTCGTAACGGCGCAGAGTGCTGTCGTAGACGTGACAGAACCTGCCGAGCGCCCGGTTCAATTTGGGTATATTTACGCAGCTGTCACGCTCTCTTTCATCGTGGCTCCCCTTTTGGGCGGTTTTCTTGCCATCCGCAGTTATGCCCTCCCTTTTTGGATCTCTTGTGGGTTACTTGGTCTTGGCACTCTCTATGTTATTTTCTCATTTAAAGAGACCCACCCAGAAAATCTGCGTATTAAGGGGCGCTACTTTGAAGCTCTTTTTAATCTTAAAGAGGTCGTCACCAATCGGCGGCTGCGCTTTTACTATTGGGTAAATTTTTCCCTCTACTTGGCAATTTACGGGTATTTTCGAGCCTATCCGATTTACATCGTCGATCAGTATGGCCTGGGCCCGACAGGCGTTGGCCTCTACATTGCTTGGGCGGCGGTTCCCATTCTGATTGCAAACTTTTGGTTAGTGAAGTTCTTCTCTAAGCGATTTGGCCCAGGGAAAATAGCTATCGGTGCGGCCATTCTCACGGGTCTATCGCTAATTGCCATTGTCATCCCCAAGCAGCAGGACTGGCTTCTTTTGACCTCGTTTTTTGCGGCACTCTCGCTCTCATTGTGCCTTCCGGCATTGGTCTCTCTTCTCTCTCAACACGCGCTAGAGTCGCAACAAGGAACCACTATGGGCAATAATCAGGCTTTGCAAGTTGCCGCTGAAGCTCTTTCAAGTTTTATGAGCGGGGTCATTGCAACGGCTATGATGCGCCTTCCCTTGATTGTCTGGGGCCTCGTGGCTTTTTTGGGAGCGATTCTACTGCTCTTTCGCGAAGGATTACGCCTCAACGCCAAGGGCAGATGAAAGATCATGAGGGCCCTCTTGCAGCAGTCAATATTGAGGGGATTCAGTCTTTAGCAGTTCGAATGCTAATCCCCGGACAAGGCTAACATATTCGATGTTCTAATGCTTGGCTGTTGCAGAGAAGAAGGAAGGCCTTATGAAAAAGGAAGTAATTTCCGTTCCTGAACTTTTCAGCCTTGCCCATTACGGTTTCTCTCAGTGCGTTAAGTTTGGAGAGCTTATTTTTGTAACGGGTCAAGGGGGGATTGATCGAGAAGGGAAGTTGGTGAGCCGTGATGTTGCGGAGCAGACGCGCGCTACCTTTCGCAACATCGAGCTGGCCTTGATCGCCGCAGGCTCCGATCTTTCCAAACTGCTCAAGATGACATCGTTTATCGTCGATTTTGAAAAGAATGGCGCTGCTTACCTGCAGGCACGAAAAGAGGCGCTCAAAGATATGGGGTTTACGAGCGCAACCATCGGCGTTAGCTGCCTCGTTATTCCGGAATTACTCGTCGAAGTGCAGTGCATTGCGCATGCATAAGAGGCGATTCATTACTTAAAAAAGGGTGCAGCTTATAGGTTTGTGATAAAAGGTCGCAAAGTCAAATTCCTCGCTCCACTTAACTAGGTTGTTTTTAAGCAACCTCTTTGCCGATTCGCCAAGATCCCCCTCGTTCGCCAGTTCGTGACGAGCTATCAATTGCTTATGAGCGTCATAAAGCATTTGAAGGAAGAGAGCCTTCTCTACGTCACGCCGACTCCATAGCCTGAAGGACCCTATCTCCTCTACTGAGGTATTGAGAAAGAGGCGACAATTATCAATTCCGAGGATCATTCTAAGTGTTGGGATTCCAAAGTGGCGATCGTCTGTGCCTTGCCAGTCCTCCCCATTTCTTGGGTACTCTTCTGACTCAAGCATATTGGCAATAGCCTCAGCGCGCCGGCGTGGCGCATCGGCTCGCCACTGTAAGTATGCTATCGCCCCAAGTCCAGAGCACGATAGGCCAAAAGTGGTAATGGCGAAGCATTGCAGAAAAGATCCAGAAATGAAGCTCGGAAACTTCTGATCTTCAGTTGGGCACACCAGAGAAGAGAGAAAAACTCCAGCAGTGCAACCAAAAAATGTGAAACGCGAGAGCTCGTTTGCTAATCGAAGATGGAACATAATTGGGAGGTCAATTGGTTGTGAACTATTTTTATACTCATCTCTTGCTTGGCCATAGTTAGGGAAGGGAAGAGAGCGAGTGTTCAATAGACTATCACATATTACTTTCGCGGATATGTTGGGCCGAACAATGCAGCACATCTGAAATAAGTTGGCTGTGCTATTTCCATGTAAATCTCTTATTTCCTTCTTCAATAGTTGACGTTCTGAGCGACTTGCCAACAGGCTTTTATCCGTTGCAAAGGCTCGCCATGCCTGGCAGACGAGGTCGCATTGCAGTAGATCATTACCGTTAAGCTTGGCAAAGATCATAAGGGTTACTTCTTCAGGAAGGCTTCCAAATCCAATTCGCGATTCTTCTCTAGTTCTTTCCATACTAAACCCCTTGAGCGTGCTTGTTAATTGGAAAGAATATTAAATTACCGCGGCAATTTTTGCAATACAAGCTAATCTTTATAATCTGCTCTAGTTGAAAAGCGAGAGTTGCGCTGGGTCGGTTTTAACCTTAGCGACCCGAGGAGAGCGCTTGGGGATGTGAAGGGGAGGCGGCTTATTGGCCTCGAGATGCGAGAGAATTTCGGTGGCCCTAGCAACAACTGCTGCCGGCAGACCAGCTAGCCGTGCAACGTGTACACCGTAGCTTCTGTCAGCAGAACCTCGAACGATTTTGTGGAGAAAGGTGATCTCCCCCTCTGACTCGCTGACAGCTACATTGTAGTTAATCGCCCCTTGAACCTTCCCCTCTAGCTGGGTGAGCTCTAAATAGTGTGTGGCAAAGAGGGATTTTGGACGGGCGCTAGATGTCAGCAGGTGCTCTGCCACGGCCCACGCAATTGAGAGTCCATCGTAGGTGCTCGTACCCCGACCGATCTCATCTAGAATAACAAGAGAGCGCGCGGTTGCATTGCGAAGGATATTCGCTGTCTCTGTCATCTCAACCATAAAGGTCGATTGGCCTCGATGGAGGTCATCGCTTGCACCAATCCGCGTAAAGATGCGATCCACAACTCCAATGTGGGCCCGCCTCGCAGGGACAAAGGAGCCAACCTGCGCCATAATCACAATCAGGGCGACCTGTCTGATATAGGTCGATTTACCCGCCATATTGGGGCCTGTGATCAAGAAAAGGCGCATCTCATCACTATTTAGGGCAGTGTCATTGGGGATAAAGGGTGTGGCTTTATTAATAGCTTCAACAACCGGGTGGCGACCCTCTTCAATAACGAGCGTATCAGAGGCGTCCACCTTTGGGCAGACATAGGATCTGTCTCTCGCAAGGTCGGCAAGCGCCAGCAAACAGTCGATCTCGCCCAAGGCCCTAGCCGTTATCAAGACAGAGCGGCAGCTCTCGCTAGTTAAGCGCAAGAGGGCGGAGAAGAGCTCCATCTCAAGGGCTGAGAGCCGCTCCTCGGCCGTAAGAACACGGCTCTCAAACTCTCGCAGCTCCGGCGAGATAAACCGCTCAGCTGTCGCGAGCGTCTG
This sequence comes from bacterium, assembly GCA_021809305.1. GTDB lineage: Bacteria > Chlamydiota > Chlamydiia > Chlamydiales > JAFEGQ01 > JAKBAF01. The sequence continues at coordinate 1,621 of JAKBAF010000097.1, read as the reverse complement.
GCGCCGCTCAAAATGCGGGGGGACGGAAGCCGCCTGCCCCTTGCTGCATTCCAGGTAGTAGCCGAAGACCCGGTTATACCCAATGCGAAGTGTCTTGATGCCAGTCTCTGCCTGCACCTTAGCCTGGTAGTTCGCAATCCACGCCTTGCCGCTCCGAGCAAGGCCTCGCAGCTCATCGAGCTCCGGCGAGAAGCCCTCGCGGATCACCCCTCCCTCAGAAACCTTTGTCGGCGGCTCAGCTGCAAGTGTTGCCCCAATTAACGCAACAACTGCAGAGAGATCCTCGATCTCACCTCTTAGCTGCTCAAGTTTTGGAGCCGCAACCTGTCTTAGTAGTCCATTTAACTGGGGCAGGAGCGCAAGTGAGCCCTCCAGCGCCTTGACATCGCGCGGCGAGGCCTGTCCACTTGAGATGCGCATAATGAGTCGCTCAAGATCGCGCATGCCATTTAGCGCCTCAAAGAGCTGCATCACAACAAGCGGTGCCCCAAGCAGAGCGCCAATTGCAACCTGTCTCTCCCGGATCTTCTCCACAGAGAGGAGGGGCTGCTTAATCCAGCTGCGCATCAGTCTGCCGCCCATCGGCGTCTTTGTTCTATCCATAATGCGCAGCAGCGTTGCCGATGTATCGCTGCCACTGATAGGATCTGTCAGCTCCAGATTGCGCTGCGAGATCTCATCGAGTATAAGAAAATCACTCGCAGCATAAGGGACAAGTTCCATAACGTGATCTAGGTTTAGCCTCAGCTCTCCTGAGAGGTAGCCGATCAGTGCCCCCGCCGCCTTAACAGCCGCCCCCATTCCCTTAAGCCCATAGCCATCAAGGCTATGCACTCTCAGATGCTGAGCCAGCCTCTCATAGGCCGATCTGTGGTCAAAGAACCACTCCTCTTTGGAGCTCACCATCGGCGAAAAAGAGAGCGCGAGTGCCCGCAAGAGCTCCCCATGCTTTGCAGCCAAGCGATCCGAAAGGAGCAGCTCCTTTGGGCGCAAACGGAAGAGCTCAGCGCGCAGCGTATCCTCCCTCTCAAACTCAGAGACCCCAAATTGCCCGGTGCTCATATCAAGGAAGGCAAGGCCCAGCATCTCCCCTAGCTGGCCTATCGCTGCAACAAAGTTGTTGCTCTTCTCACACAGCGCCGATTCATTAGTGACAGTCCCTGGCGTCACAATGCGCACAACCTCCCTGCGCACCAGCTTCTTCCCACTAGATGGCATCTCCATCTGCTCCGCAATTGCCACCTTAAATCCCTTAGCCACAAGCTTATCAATGTAGCCCTCCCCCGACTGGTAGGGAACCCCAGCCATTGGTATCCCCTGACGGCTAGTAAGTGTCAGCCCAAGCTCCCGAGAAAGAAGAGACGCATCGTCATAAAAGGCCTCGTAGAAGTCGCCCATCCGAAAGAGCAGCACCGCATCCCGAGCTCGCCCCTTACACTCCTCCCACTGCGCCATCATCGGCGTCGTCTTGACATCCAGCTCCATACACGTCCCAATTTGCAATGCTAAAAGAGAAAGATTGTGCGCAGATCGCCGTTTCATCGCAACCCATACAGCATAGTATTTGGTGGCGCTGCCCCCAAACCCCCGCGAAAGGGCCAAGGCCCTCTCGACACCCTTT
>JAKBAF010000096.1 GCA_021809305.1 bacterium | reverse complement strand
GCAGGGCAACGGCATCACTTGGGCTGCAATGAACGGTGCGCATAAAACGTGAAGGCACATAAGCTCCGATTGGGATGAGACTGAGATCAAAGCCTTGAAAGCGCTCCCCTATTTTTTTGAAGTCAAACGGATTGTACCCCGTATCGCCAACAAAGTAGAGTTTGCGCCTCTCACTCCCGTGTGAAAAAGTGACCACCCATCCTGCCCAAAGAGTTTGATTCCTGTCAAAGAGGCCACGACCAGAGAAGTGCTGCGCGGGAACGGCTGTGATCTCGATCTGGGTCTCTCCAAAGCGAGCCGGGCTGCTCTCCCACCAATCAAGTTCTATACAGCGCTTAATTCCATGGTGGTTGAACCACTTTTTTAAGCCAAGCGGCAAGCACCAGAGAATATTGGGATAGAGGTGGTGAATTCTCTCAACGCTTTTTACATCGAGGTGATCATAGTGGTCGTGGCTGATAAGGATTAGGTCAAGAGGTGGCAAGCTCTCTAATGAACGTTGCGGCGCAATCAGCCGCTTAGGTCCGATAAAACGAAGCGGCGAGCAGCGCTCTCCCCAGATAGGATCGGTCAGAATGTTCATCCCAAAGAGGCTGATTAGGAAGGTGGTGTGGTTAATCCATTCGACGGTGGGTCGAGAGGGGTCGATAAGAGAGCGATCATTCGGATAGGCAAAGTCTGCCGGCGGTGGGCTCCTTAGGTCTCTCTCTCCAGCGCAGCACTCGTCATTGTAGTAGCCAAGAGCCCACAAAATGAGATGTTTAAACCCCCGAAGAGAGTGGCTAACATGAGGGTTAAAGAACCTACCCTTTGAGAAATGGGAATCTTTGGCGAGCATGGGTCCCTCATTCAACCATCCATGCCTTCATTGTTTATGTAGTTCATGACATATGTCAATTAGTTTTATTTCTAATTGAAAGCTAACTTAAGGGTGGAATTATTGAGGCAAAACAAGAGGTTCACAGATCAGCAGAGCAGCGAAAACCGTAGGTTCCGTTCACTGTGCCTGGATTATTTCGGTGGCGGTGCGAACAGCGCAAATCCTCAACAAGACTCTTCCAGCACCCACCCCGTAAGACTCGATAGACGCCCTGCAATGGCCCTGCCGGCTGCTCGGGCTCTTGCGCCGATTGTTCGTATGAGTTGTATCCGTACCAATCTTGGCACCACTCGTAGATATTGCCTGCCATATCATAGAGACCATACTCATTGGGTTGGTAGCTCATTACAGGAGTGGTATCGGAGCTGAAAAAGTTAGCCTGACTCCTCTCAATACGATCACCTGTAGGATAGATCGCATCGTCATCGCCACCACGCGCTGCCACCTCCCACTCACTCTCTGTAGGGAGGCGCTTGCCCACCCATTTGGCGTAAGCAACAGCTCCATACCACGTTACCCCAACGACCGGGTGCTTCGAATAGCCCGACTCGATGATAAGGCGCCCCGAGGTTCGGCGAATACGCGAATCACGCAAGATAATAAGATCGTGGTTGTGCTCATCCTTCTCCCCTTCCATGCGGTCGAGAAATCTAGCAAACTGCTCATTTGTCACCGGATGAATGTCCATCGCAAATCCTTTTAATCGGATCTTGTGCCGGGGCATCTCATCCCTGTTTCCATCCACGCTCCCTCGAGTAAAGATACCCCCATCAATTGCCACCATCTCGCTTTGTAGCGGCTCAGCCATCTCCGACCCTCTCGGCTCAATCTGGTAGGAGGTAATAGGCACCGCCTGGCGAGTAAATAGGACAGAGGCCTCCTTTTTGGGGGATTCAGCCGTCGCCACTGCGCCCTCTTTTGCTTTGGCTGCCATTGCTGGCTCAACAAGTCGAAATTTTTTGGGCTCCGTGTCGCTAGCTCCACTCCTTTGAGCCCGATTTTCTTGAAGTAGAGGCTGGGCCTCAGCGAGGGGAGCTCGCTTTGTATGGACAGTCCCACCCGGTGGCAGATAGGGCGTTGCCACAGGTGTGGCAATTGAGGGTACCCCGCCCCTCTCAATTGTTTGGGCGACAATGGAGGAGAGAGACCTAGGGGTAGAATCTGAATCGGAAGCAGGCTGCTCCACCTCATCTAGGGCATCTAGCAGAGACTCCGGTCGCTTTTGGGGATCGTATTGGAGGCATGAAGAGATCAGGCTATCCCAATTGAGTCGATACTCTGGAACCCTCTCTGATGGTAGCTGGAATATTCCTTCGGGAAACTCTCGAGTGAGAAGGTAGTAGGCGAGAATTCCGAAGGCGTAGACATCGGCCCCTATACCGACCACTCCCTTCTTGCCCTCGTGCCGCTTCTGCTCGGGCGCAAGAAAAGCGTAGTTTTGCAAAAAGGAGTTCAGGAGTCCATTGACCTTGCCAGGCTCAGCTCCAACATTGAGGGTCGGCTCGCCTTGCAGCGTTGCGGGATCCATGATTTTGAGCGCTTCGGCCAGGGCAAGATAGGTCCTGTTCAGCACAGCCCCAACCCCAACAATCTTTGAGAGTCCAAAGTCTGAGAGGGAGACGTGTATCCCGCCTTTGCCGCGACCGATAAGGACATTGCTAAGCTTTAAGCCGCGGTGGATGATCGCCCCCTCCCCCCCTCGCTTGCCGTGGGCGTAGTCGAGAGCGTCGGCGACCTGGCGCAAGATGAAGAGGACCTCCTCTTCTGGCAGGGGGGCCTTCTGAACGCTAAGGAACTGGCTAAGACTCGTTGCCTCCCCCATCGGATCGACCACACAGTCGGTTACCAGAAAGTAGGTCCCTTGCGCATAGGAGACGTTGTGAATTTTAACGATATGAGGGTGCTCCAGAGAGGAGAGGCGGCTCACCTCCTCTTCAAAACGCTGGATAAAGCTTCGGTCCTCAGCTAGCTCTTCAGGAAAGACCTTAACAGCGTACTGAAGGCGCATAAACCGATGCTCTGCGAGGTAGACAGTTCCAAGTGACCCTCGGCCAATCTTTTTGATAATCTGATAGTCACCAAGTACCCTTGTCTCCACCGCAGCCTCCAACGTTACACACGGGCTGGATGATAGAGCTCAAGAGTGATAATCTTCAAGGAACCCTCTAAGGCCGCTCCCGCCAGAGAGTTACAATTTCTTCGGCCATGAAAAATCACTAGGAATTAAAGCAGCAATAATTTATACTGTTTTATAATTTATAAGGAGACAAACTGATGGCCAGCAATGACTGCTCTCTCTTCTTTCACAAGAGATTTGGAGATTCTAAGATCACCGCCTGGCGGGCCATAGGGGCGCATGCAATTGCCACCCCCCTCTTAGGCGCATGGCTAGCACTAGCCTTTGGCATCTTGCGCACACCAGTTCGCATAGAACAGCTCGCAAAAGGCCCACTTTTTAGTTTTAAGGCGGTGTGCGTCGGCACTATCCTAGGTGCAGTGCCTGGAGCCTATCTAGGCGCCCGTACCGGACGGAAGGTAATCCTTAGCGATACGCCATATAAAAGTTTTAATAATAGGCCCGAACAATCGAACTGGGAGGGCATTGGCTTCTTAGCTTTCGTCGCAAGCGTTTTTTCTATCCTAACCGTTAGTCCTACAGCTCTCTGTATCCCCTTGCGACGCTATACCCCCTCTTTTGTGGCCTCTGCTTGGGGAGGAGTCTTATCTCTCGGCATTAGTTACGTCTTCGCCCTTTCGACAAGTAATTGTGTTACTCGGCTTGTCTGGCCGCAACCACAGAGATCGGGTGATCTGCCCTAAGGTATAGCTCAACTGCATCGCCTGTGGTAAGCATCGAAAAGTCTATGATAAAGATCATGCGCTGGGTAGGATAGGTCACCTGCTGGATGGCTTTTTTCTAAGGTGCGATGAAAATATTTACCCTTGTGGCAATATTCTGCCTCTTTGCGCTCACCCCCCTCTTTGGCTTATACAACGGCAACCCTGCAGCCCCTTCATTTCTGACAGATGGCCTCCTTCTCTCAAAAGAGATAACAGGACCCCTACACTATGAAATCGGCTACCAGAGAGACACAGTTGATAACAGAAAATTGGAGGCTCGAGGGCTCGTTAGACGCCGAATCGATGAATTCATTATCAAGATCGACCAAGGTCTTGTAATACTTGGTCTCCTTCAGCGCGCTCAGCTCTATGCTTCTTTTGGCGCCACTAGGTTCTATGTTAGGAACCGCCCAGAGAGTGATGAAAGGCATAGCAACTACCAGTCAGAGGACGGCTTTACATGGGGTGTCGGCGGAAGGGTCATTCTCTATAAATGGGGCGATACCACAATCGGTCTCAACGCCACCTATCTCCAGACCCAGCCGAGAATTCTCTGGGATAGCCTCCAAGAGGGGTTCATTCCCAGCCACTCGCGCCTTGAGTACAGAGAGTATCAGGTGGGAGTTGGCCTCTCCCACGCCTTTAAATGGGTCGTTCCCTATTTAGCGATCACCTACTCAGCTGTTTACGGCCGTCTTACCAATATCCAGTCCGATGTGATCCCTCAGACCTCATTTGGAATTAGATCTCATGGCCATCCCATCGGTTTGCGTATCGGCATTTCAACTATTACTCACGAGAGCCTCTCGATCACGACAGAAGCTGGCGTAATCAGTGAGCGCGGGTATATTCTAGCAGGACAGCTGCGATTTTAATTTATTAATTTGCTGGGGTGACATAAGGATTCTCGGGTGGGAAATCCCTGAGATTTGTATGCTTAATAGGATTGCTAACGCAGAGCCTCCGGATCCGCCCCTAACGTTAAAAAAGTTGATACTCTATGGATAAGCGCACTCTTTTCTTTGTCTTTGCTCTGACCCTAGCCTTTTTCGGGGTTAATCTCTTCTTTAGCCATCAAGAGGGGAAGAAATCTCCACCCTCTCCTACTGTAAAAGAGGAGCAAGTCACTGTACCAGAGGGACAAGGAACGCTTACCAAGGCGCCCTTGAAGAGAGTAAGCGCCGGAGAGCGAGGAGAGGAGAAGTTTTATGTACTGGAAAACAACTACCAACAGCTTGTCTTCTCTAACTATGGCGGCGCCCTCGCTGAGATCAATCTCCCCTTTCAAAGCGAAACGAACCCCTTAAGCGTTGTACGACCCATCTCTGTCGACCGCGATTTAAAGACCAAAAACCCGGGCAGCGACCACTTTCCTCTCTTCTCCTACTATCTGCCGGGCGCATCCGAGTCTGCCTCCTATACATTGAAAGAGTCAGGAGCTCTCGGTGGCTACTACCCCTTAATTAGGCGAGCCCTTGTTAGGGAGGCCGGATCTGATATCAAGCGAGTCTCACCGGCCTACTATGCGCTCAATATCGTCTCTCGAAACTTTCCTGAGGTCTCGGAGCTCGTCTATGATGTTAAGCACTTCGATGACCACTCAATTGTCTTTGAAGCCCATCAAGGCCACCGAAAGATCACAAAGACCTTTACCCTCCCAAAAGAGAGCGCCCAAAATAGCAAGACCCCTTACGTCCTAGACCTTCAAGTGGCAATCGATGGAGATAAGGAGGCCTTAAAAGATCTCTTTGTAACAACAGGGGTTCCTGAGGTTGAGCTTATCTCCAACAAGCCAACTCCCGCCCTAAAATATCGGATTACACGAAATGAGAAGAGCGAGGTGTCGAAACTCTCCCTCCCCAAGCTTGGCGAGCCCACCTCTGTTAGTTCTATCTACCCTGACTGGATCGTCAACTCCAATGGCTTCTTTGGCATTATTATCGACCCATTGACCGAGATCGGTGGAGGATTTCGAGCCCAATATGTTGATGGCAATACCGTTCCCTCCCGGCTTGTCCTCGTCGATCCCGAGCACGACCTCTACCGGGCAGGTGATCTTCCCGGG